>NZ_JAHREU010000012.1:49108-134317 GCF_020883145.1 Microcoleus sp. CAWBG27 | reverse complement strand
GATTAAGGGTGAAGATATCGGGAGCGCAATGGAATATTGAGAACGTTTCGTCTATCCTTGCTC
This sequence comes from Microcoleus sp. CAWBG27, assembly GCF_020883145.1. Lineage (NCBI taxonomy): Bacteria > Bacillati > Cyanobacteriota > Cyanophyceae > Oscillatoriales > Microcoleaceae > Microcoleus > Microcoleus sp. CAWBG27. The sequence continues at coordinate 134,254 of NZ_JAHREU010000012.1, read as the reverse complement.
TTCGCTGTGCTTATCTCAACGGTCAACTTTCAATTTGATGTATTTGCCAAAGTGAGATGCACCCGTTCTGATAACACGAATGAATTATGGGGACACGATCTTCTCAAACACAACAAAATGGAGTTAGATCGTATGATTTTATTTGTTAAACCATTTCTGTTTAATTAAGTCAAGGAGAAATTAATGCGTTTTGTCGATCAAAAGAGCGATGTTGGTGTTTTAACCGTTAAAATAGCTAGATAATTAGGAATAAGTGGAATGCGATCGGGACGCTCGCGAACGAAAGGCTCGCACTCCCAAATAGCGATCGCGCATCTTTGGTTTGCGGGCGATCGCTCTTGTAAAATATCTCTTTATTCTAGAAAAACCTATTAAAATAGTCGATATAATTGGTTAAAAAATAGTAGGGAAAAATTTATGAAACTCGCTGATTTACCCCAAGATGCGCTCGACGATTTATGTCAAGACGAACAGTGGCGGTTAGATATCGATCCGGGATTGGACGCCAAACACGAATTTTGGATGGCGTGGCACCATTTTCTTAAGTTACCGGAGCAATCCTATTTTGAGAGTACCGAAGAAGATCTGGCAGAATTTCTCACATTTGAAGGGTACAACTTGCTGCTACCAGTGGCGCGATCGCACCATGCTAGCATTCATCCCATTCGATTGATTCCGAGTGCCGACGGACAGACACTCACCCTGTTTCTTCAGGATTCTTACCATCGCAATTGGTTCACCGAACCCAGCGATGCCCGTTATGGATTTCTGGCGATCGCCGATCGCTATCAGAAGTTTGGCTGCGATTTCTATCTTGCCAGCTATTATCATTTTGCTTACCTCATCGGCAGGGATTACGAAGCGGCTGTGGCGATTCTTACTCAGAAATTAGGTCAGCTATCTTGATAAATCTGGGTTTTATGCCAAGTCTAGATCTCCCTAAATCCCCCTGATAGTCGGGGGACTTTGATAAGACTCTTGTCCCCCCCTTTTTTTAGGGGGAGTAGGGGGCAGGCTAAGGGGGGATCTTGCCTTTAATGGTCAAGCCAGCAGTTTGTGACTGGGTTTTAAGTTAAGTTAACACCAATTGCCTGCGCCATCTCCCAAAGTGAATCATTATTCCGATCGCCCGCTTGCATAAATCACTCGATGCGTTTTCAAAATGTTCGATCGCAAATAAGGATTTTTTAACAGCTTTTTTCCACTAAATCTACACGACGGTGAAATAAATTCTCTATTTCTTCCTGCATACCCAATAAATGAGAAAGCGTGAGGCGGTGCGAGGGTTCGTAAGTAACTAATACATCTACATCGCTATCGGGGCGAAAGTCATCCCGCAGCACTGAGCCAAACAGGGCAAACTCGACTATGTTCCAGCGCTGGCAAAATTGGGCGATCGCATCGAGAGAGACTTTTAGGCGATCGTTCACCACATATTCTAAATCTGACTGCAACTCAATCATGCGCTAGCAAACCTCCAACGAGAGCCAATAATATCAGATTCTCAGGCGAGCAGAGTTTGTGTGAACTACCCGCCAGCAATCGGAGTACCGATATGCTCTGTTTCTTCATTGTGAAAGCAGAGATACCAAGTAGACCCAGATGATTGACAGTTGACTGTACCTCAGCCAAATTTGTGAAATATGTGCTAACTCTTGACTACATACAGATAACAGTGAAAAATATGCAAAAACGCAACCAACAAACCAAGCAACCCATGAACCTTTCCCAGAAATCAGGGGGCAAGAGTGGCACATCCCCAAAAACCTACACCACACTGAATCTGCACGCCGCAGGATTGCGGAAAATACTTGTAGCCGCAGGTATAGCCTCTCTTTGTGCTAGTTGTCAGAGTCCCCAAACACCAAGCGCCACAGCCCCCGGCAGCACTCCCGGAACCACTCCCGCAGCCACTCCCGTCGCAGTCACTACCCCCGGAGACCCAAATACCGTCAAAATAGTCTCCATGCTACCGATGACAGGTAGCGCCTTGGGTCAAGCTCAAACAATGGTCAACGGTGTCAAACAAGCCCTTGCCGAAACCGACTCTAAAGCCTGCGATGGCAAAATCAAAATCGAATACGAGATTCTCGATGATGCGACTGCTGCGGCTGGCAAATGGGATCCCAGCCAAGTCACATCCAATGCTAACAAAGTAGCAGCGGATGGATCGGTAGTTGGTGCGATCGGTCATTACAACTCCGGTGCCGCCAAACTTTCAATTCCCGTGCTCAACCAAGCCAATATAGCGATGGTGAGTCCCGCTACCACCTATCCGGGCTTGACAAAACCAGGAAAAGGTGAGCCGAAAGAACCCAACGTTTATTACCCAGCAGGCACTCGTAATTTCGCCCGCGTTGTACCCGCAGACGACCTTCAAGGTGCGATCGCCAGTAATTGGGCGAAATCTTTAGGAGTTAAAAAAGTCTACATTCTCGACGATCAAGAACTATACGGCAAAGGCATTGCTGACGTTTTTGAAGCAACTGCTAAAACTGCGGGAATTGAAGTCCTCGGCCGCGAGGGAATTGATATCAAAGCCAGCGATTACAAAGCTTTAATGAATAAGATTAAAGCTTTAAGTCCCGACATGATTTACTTTGGTGGCACTACCCAAAGTAATGCCGGACAGATAATTAAAGACATCAGAAATGTCGGAATGACTGCGGACGCAGTTAAAATCATGGGCCCGGATGGCATTAAAGAGCAAGCTTTAATTGATGCCGGAGGCAAAGATGCCGAAGGCGTTTATGCTACTTTTGGCGGTTTGCCTCCTAAAGAATTGACTGGCGTGGGTGCGAAGTGGTATGAAAGCTACAAGGCAAAATTTAATGCTGAACCGGAAGCTTATGCAGCTTATGCTTATGAATCTGCTAAGGTGATTATCGGCGCAATTAATAAGGTCTGTAAAAATGACCGCGCGGCGATCCGCGATGCTGTCTTGGCAACTAAAGATTTTAACGGCGTACTTGGCACTTGGAGTTTTGATGCTAATGGTGACACTAGCTTGACTACAATGTCAGGAAATGTTGTTAAAGCTGGTAAGTGGGAATTTGTGAGCCCCCTAAAGACTGAATAATTAGTCAGTTGACTGTTGTCAGTTGACTGTTCATTTATCGATTACCGATCGCAGTCTAGGACGCATTCATACTAAAGAAACCGGGTTTTTACTGGATTTAAGGTTTCGAGCGAGTTGTTTCGGAAAAAACCCGGTTTCTGCCTCAATGCACAATGCCCAATGCCCAATTCCCCATTCCCCATTCCCAATAATTATGAAAAACTGGAAAAGTATTCTCTTATATATAGGTGTAGCGTATATAGTTTTGTTGTTAGGCCCGATCGCCGGATTTGATTTACCGAAAATTATTGGCGAAATAGTCCGCAGCCCAGAAGTGTTGATTCAACAGTTGTTAGTGGGTTTAGTCAACGGCGCGCTGATTGCAATTATTGCTTTGGGTTACACGATGGTTTACGGCATTATTGAGCTGATCAATTTTGCTCACGGCGATTTGTATATGTTGGGTGCTTTTGCTTCGCTGACTGTGTTTGGAGCTTTTGGGATTCAAGACGGCGCATCTTTAGGTACTGCAATACCCGTGATGTTAGTCGCTTTAATTGTATGTTCGGCGTTTTGTGCGGGGCTGAATATTGTCGTCGAAAAGTATGCTTATCGTCCTTTGCGAAATGCTCCGCGTTTGGCCCCGTTAATTTCCGCGATCGGCGTTTCGTTTATCTTCCAAAATATGGGATTATTTTGGGGAGGTTTGAAAGCTTTTTTTCCGGTGATGGGGTCTAATTCGGCCGCACCGAAAAGCTTCCCTGATTTGTTACCACGAGTTGATATTCTCAAAGCTATGGGAATTGAAACGAGTATTGTATTTACTACAAAAGATTTAATTGTGTTGGTGGTGGCTCTGGTATTAATGGTTTTGCTTCATGTGTTCGTGCAGTACACTCGTCTGGGAAAGGCGATGCGGGCTACTGCTCAAAGCCGCGATGCTGCTAAGATTATGGGAATTAATGTCGATCAGATTATTGCTCTGACTTTTTTGATTGGCGGCGCTTTGGCTGGTTCGGCAGGAATTTTGGTTGGTCTCTACAACAATACTATTGTTTTTACGATGGGTTTTACGGCGGGCTTGAGGGCTTTTACTGCCGCTGTTTTGGGGGGGATTGGCAATATTGTAGGGGCGATGTTAGGAGGGGTTTTGATTGGGGTGCTGTCGTCTTTGAGCGATCAGTATTTGTCGAGTCGCTGGACTAATGCTTGGGTGTTTGGGGTTTTGGTGGTGATTTTGGCTTTTCGGCCCGGCGGTTTGTTGGGTGAGAATGTTCAGGAGAAGGTTTGAAATTGCATGGTTTAATCGATGGCTCATATCGTTGACCGTTGCATCGGAATAATTTAACCACAGAGTACGCTCCAGAACACAGAGGAATGAGAATTAAATAACTTACAATTTTTATTGTTATTGTGGGACTAAAGTCCCGCCCGTCCAGAAACGACGGGCGGGACTTTAGTCCCACAAATATGTGTAAATTATTTAATTCGCGATCCAGAGATACATTTAAGAGAGATGAATAATTTCGATGAATAGCGGAATTGATATCAATCAATTCAAACAAAATTAACAAAAGGAGCTAGAATTCAGAAGACTTCCAGCTCCTTTTGCTAATGGTTGCAGTCCCAAATGTTAGACAGTTAGCGGTTGCGCCAATTCCGTGACTGGTGCTTCGCTGTCACTTGACTGCTGCACCCGAATTAGCCACCCTTCGGCTTTAGAGTAGTTATCTTTTTGCACCTGTTTGATAGCTTGTTTGAAGTTCAACTGCACGCCCCAAACATCGCTGGTGAAACGCTTTTCTTGCTTCATATTGTCGAAGAACACGGCGGCTTCGATGTGAGATAAACCGCCTTCGGTTTTGGCAATAGAGAGCATCACTTCAAACACATCATCCGCCATCTTCGCATCCCCACAAACGTAGTAGTGACACTTAGGATGACTCAGCAGCTTCCAGACATCCTGGGAGTTTTGCTGCATGAGGTTCTGCACGTACAGCTTTTGGTCGCCAAGACGGGAAAATGCCACTTCCAGACCAGAAAGTACACCTTGATTCTGCCACGTCTGCATCTGCTCCTGATAGAGGAAGTCACTGTGATTGCGACAGCCAAAGTATAAGGTAGCATCTCCCAAGGGTTGTCCTTGCTGCAACAAGGCATCTCGGTATTGGAGGAAAGCAATCAGCGGAGAGACTCCCGTACCAGGTCCCACCATCAGCATCGGTGCATCGAGTTCGCTAGGCGGACGGAAGCTAGAAGTACGGACACCAATGCGAACCTTTGCTCCGGGTTCGAGTCCAGCTAGGTAGTTGGAACAGAGTCCTTGACGGACTTTGCCTGCGTCGGTTTTGATTTGCAGCACTCCAACGGTGATTTGTAGGTGCTGTGGATGGAGCAAGGGAGAGGAGGAAATCGAGTAGAGGCGCGGCTTTTGCTTCGGCAGCAACTCTAGTAGGGCGGCTAGGGTAATCTCTGCTGAGGGAAACTCATCAAAGAGATCGAGAACACTCATGAAGTTGTCCGCGATCGTTTTCTTGAGCAAAACGCTGTCGTGATTGTCGTCTACCTGCCGGAGAATCTCCAGCCAGGTTTCCAGGCGATGTTTCTCCTGGGGATTTTGGGCTGCGGAGTACAGGTAGCCCAGCAGTTCGTTGAATGGTTCCCGCAAAGCTAGATCGAGTTCTTCGGAGAGTACCTGACCTACGGTTGTTGGGACGGCAATCGGGGGTTGGTCTTCTATTTGAGTGCCATCTGGTGTTACGTAACTAGCTGTGAAATAGGTATTAGGGGTGATTGAGAGGCGATCGCACAATCGCTGTACTAATTCCGGTGGATTGCAAGGATAAACAGCAACGTGATCGCCGGTTTCGTATTGCAAATTGCTATCGGAAATATCGAACATGATATAGCGAGTAGAACGACTCCCAGGAATCACCTCTTGGAGCAGTTCTCGATTTGCTACGACAGGAACTTGGATGGCTTTATCTCCACTCACGGCCAGAGGGGCAACGGTTGCTGCTTCTGCCTCATTTAAGAAGGTAACGTTGAGTTTTGGGGCGGATGCGGTTGTGGCATCGGCGGCGGTGACATCCTCACCTAAAACGCGGGAGATGAGTCCCAGCCACTGTTTGAAGGTGTCTGCCTGTCCCTTAATTTCATCCCCTTTATGCAACGGCACAATGCAGTTAGCCCCTGCCTTTGCGAGTGTTTTATCTACCGAAATTGCAGCAGCACAGAATTGTTCGTAAACGGTGCTGCCAATGCCGAGGATGGAATAGCTCAACCCACTGAGGGAACCCGCAGGCTGTTTCTTCAACCACTGAAGGAATTTTTGGCCGTTTCCGGGGATTTCGCCATTACCGAAGGTGGAGGTGACGATTAGGAGGAGCTTTTCAGAGGCAAGGGTATCGGTATTGTATTCATCGAGGGCCATCACTTTCGCTTTGTAACGCTGGAGTTGACGGGAGGCTTTCCGCGCAAAGCCTTCGGCAGTCCCCGTCTCGGAAGCATAGAGAATGAGGATGCGGTCTTGCTTGTTGTCGTCTGAGTCGGTATTGGTGATGAATTGTTCCAGGTCAATGCCGTCTTCCACTGTCCATCGATCGGCTCCATAATGATAGGCAGGGTCTAGGTAAAAGTCGCGCATCTGGTGATGCCAGACTGGGCAGGTACTCCCTCCATAGGATGGTACGACCCAACCCCAATCTGCCGGACACTCGCGCCCTGCTTTCTTTTCGCGCAAGTCGTGAGCCATGAATTGTTTAGAGGCAGACTGGTGATCGACCATCGTCACCTTAGATTTTTGGAACGAGTATAGGATAGCGATGTTGAGTTCTAATGCCACGCGATCGCGCCACAAGGTTTGCTCAGAACTGGTATCCAGCTTGAGAACTTTGGCGATTTCCTCTGTTTTGTCGTAGCGCCAATCTTCCAAGAAATCCCGCATGATCTCGGTACCCATGTACCAGCCATTGAAAGGGAGGCAGGTATAGGTAATGCCGCCGATGTCCATGCGGAAGTTGCTGATGGCTGGGATGGCATACCACCGAAAGCCAAGGGACTTGAACTCTGGAATTGTGGGATGCTCAATGTCCACTTCCAGTACATCGTCTTGATGAAACTCATAGAATTTGGGTTCCATGCCTGGGACTTCAATGACTAGGGGGAGGATGTCGTAGGGTGTGCGTGGTTCCGGTGGTTGCCAGCCGAGTTTTAAGATGGCTGTGGTGAGCTCGAAGTTGGCGCGATCGCCCATAATATTCCCGTCCGGTTGCTCGTAAGCGGCATAGCGAATCAATTGGGAATTCCAGACGCGCGGCCCCCAGCGTTCCTTCGGCTGTTTGGGACGGAAGACGGTCATCGTAATTTGAATATTGCCCCCATTGGTGGCGTATCGCAGGTGTTCTTCTAACTCGCGAAACATCTCGTCGGGGTTGGTGACATGGCGGCGATCGCGCACCACCATATTATTCCACTGAATTCGAGCAATACACTTGGAAGCATTGCGCCACGACAACTGTGCTCCATAGGCCAATTCTTCGTAGGTTTGGGTGTAAGTGCCTGTGGCTTTCACTTCCTCTTGGATTTCTACCCAACGCCGCGCCCGATCCTCTGGTTCCCATTCTTGCTCGGTGGCAATCTGCTCCAGATACTGCTTTGCTTTTTTGAGCAATCGCTCCTCATTGAGCTTGGGCAACTTCATCACGTTAATAACGCGATCGAACAACGTCTGCCATGCGTGCCTTAACTCAGGGGTGAAGTCTGGCACATACTTCTCAAGTATGAGTACCAATACCTGTACCATACCAGCATAGGCGCAGGAGGGTATATCATCAATACTCACCTGGGTTCCTAACTGCTGGACTATCAACTCTTCAAATTCGTCAAAGTCAATCTCGCCACTACCATCGACATCTACGCGAGCAAACAGATCGTTCAACTCGTTGATGGCGATCGATAGCCCCGACTTGCGCGAGTAATCGATGAGTTCCTCAATAGAGATTGTTCCAGTCCCGTCTGTGTCAATCTCATTAAAGATATACACGCGGAGATTTTGAATTAGTTCGTCTCTACTGCCGCCCTGGAACCAGTGAACCAAAAATTCCAATACCTCAAACAGGTTCAAGGACAGATAATCCATGTTTGTCCGTCCAAAGATAGGCAGCATGAACGGGTATTTTTCAAATAGGGTTTGAAAAAATGCCTCTCCAATTTGCTGCGTATTCTGTCTGAGCATGGTTAAGGATTCGGCCATGCGTTGCTTGACATCTGGGAGCATTGCCTCTTCGTAGCGACGCATCGCCTCTACCATTGGGACAATCACATCAATGTTGAAAAAGCGGTAAACAGCGGAGTGAGTTCCTGTTGCTAGATTTTCGCGATCGTACTCTTCTAGGTAAGGAATCGACGGCAACATCCACATCCACACCTGCCGGGCCTTCAGCCAGTGATGGGGACGCATCCCCATATCGGCAAACAGCGCTCCATAATCCTCAACATTATCGAAGCTATCACCTTTTTCTGCCGGCACCCCCATCAGAGGTTCCGAAATCACGTTTTGGGTATCAGGCTGAAGCTGATGTACGCAACAGTCAAATAACTCAAAAAAGTAGTCGCTTACGGTATCCAGGGCATCTCCAAAGATGTACTCTAGTTCTGGAGCCTCCAGCAAGAGGCGCTTCAAGAACTTTTCCATTTGCAATTCTTTCCACGCCCGCAGCTTGTTCCAAACGTCTTTGACAATTACTTCATCTTGGGGTGTGAGGGGAAGCGCTTCGGGCATCTCGAATTCACTTTGGCCGTTGCTCTGACTTGCTTGCGCGTGGAGGCGACGATTTCCCGAATGTCCCAACAGCGTCAGCGTGCTGCTACTTGCCTGACTGGTACTTTGGGTAAGGCGAGTTTTCAACTTCAACTGAGGTGCTAGATTCCAGTTGGCGATGGGAAATTCTAACTCGGCGCTGGTTTCACCATTGAGGTAATCCTGCGTCGCCAATGTGACCGTTGCGGCATCCTGCCAGGGCAGAGTAATATCTCCTTCCCGGTAGCATAGGGTAATCGCGATCGTGCAGTCTCCGTTGTTTTTCAGATCCAATAACCAGCTTGGTTGCTTGCGGCTAAAGGAATCCTTTTGCAACAAAGGTTGTCCCTCATCGGAGAGCATCTGCACGCGGCACTTGTACCTGTAGTTGTCCGAAGTGGGGAAATCGGTCGCCGAAACCTCGGTTAAGTGGATAATTCGTGGATTATTGTGCATACTAGGCCGGAAAATTATGTGAGAAGAACAGGCAAGCTAGGTGTCGTTCACCTGTGTAGCAAAAGCTCAAGTTATATTAAACATCAAAAATAGTTCGCGGTCGTGCTAATTTATGTTACTGAAAAATACTTAATGTGTCGATCGATACAACTAAAGGTTTATTTGTATGTGTAAAATAGCACTTCTCAATTGAGTGCGATACAGTAGCCCCATTAAATATTCCCTGGTTTCAACCAGCCAAAAACTTCGCCTAAAGTCAACTGCATTTCCGGCATAAATTCGGGAAGTGGCAGTATATCTGTCGGTTCTTGCAATGAAATCGGCTGCTGCTTTGCGGGATAAGCTAAAATGTTTTTTTCATCGGGATCGAGCAACCAACCCATCTGACAACCGGCATTCAAACAATGCAAAATATTGTTTGTGACTTTGGTTTGGCTTTGGCCAGGGGACAAAATTTCTATTGTCCAATCTGGGTGAGCATTAAATGTATTGGCAATTTCGCCGTCAGCATCTAAGGGAATACGATTCCAAACAAAAATCGCGACATCGGGAACAATAGAACGTCCGCCAAAGGTGCAGCGAAGTTCTGGTAGGGCTAGGGCAATTTGCTGTTTTTCTCCGATCTCGTTGGCGACTGTGACGAGTCTGGCTTGTAGTTTACTGTGTTTTCCTTTTGGCATAGGTTTTTGTAAAATGGCACCGTTGATGTATTCGCTAGCGGGTTTGGTTTCTGGCAGTTGCAAAAACTCGTCCAGGGTGATAGTTTTTTGAAGAGCTTGTACCATATCGCGATCGCCCGTTGAAGTGTGTTGCGGTAACAGTTCCAGTATATTGCAAATTTCGTCGCTTTTGGTGCAATAATCAAACTCAAAAGACTCTAAACTGTACCTAGTGCGATCGCCAGTTCCCAAAACCAGCAGTCGATCGTATTGGTTGAGGCAGAAGTTTTGTACTCATACCATGTCCGCTCCATTACCATAATAAAAAAGGTTCGTAGTGAGGACTTTAGTCCTTCGACTATAAGGACTGAAGTCCTCACTACAAACTCATCCGATTGCGGTCATTCGACCGGATTTGATATCACTCCCTCTTCCTTCTTCCTTCTTCCTTCTTCCCTCTTCCTTCTTCTATGTCAAACAAAATAATCCAAGCAATTAAATCGAGCGGTATATTAGGCGCGATCGCCTCTTTGACAGTCCTCCTATTCGGCGGTTGGAGCGGCACCGTCATCGGCTGGCTGATGGGCACAGCCGCAGGCTTTATGGCTGGTCAGGAACAGAAGGTTAACAACCCGAAAATGGGTGCGACAATTGGCAGTTTAGCCGGATTGGGATTGGGAGTTTGGCTGTTAGTTGCTAGCGTGGTCGAAGGGGTTTTAGTTAGACCTTTTTCGGGTCAGTCTGCGGTGGATTTGCCGACTACTTTACTGCACGGAATTTGCAGTTTGACGATCGCAATTTTGACAGCTACGTTAATGGGCGCTTTGCAGGGTTTGCAGGGAGAACGCCAGCGACAGGCGACTCTGGTAACATTAGCTTTTATCTTAATTCTGTTTCCGTTTATCGATCTTCAAGCTAAAACAGGCTGGATTGCTACGGTAGTACAGATTCAAATCTTTATTATGTTGGCGCTGGGTTTGAATATTACTGTGGGTTTTGCGGGCTTGTTGGATTTGGGATATGCGGCGTTTTTTGCGATCGGCGCTTACACCACGGCTTTGCTATCTTCCGGGCAGATAAATATTGCTTGGAATTTTTGGGTGGTTTTGCCGATCGCCGCTGGTGTCGCTGGCCTATCGGGCGTCATCCTGGGTATTCCCACACTACGACTCAAGGGCGATTATTTGGCGATCGTCACCCTCGGCTTTGGCGAAATTATCCCGGTGGTATTTAGGAATTTAACCGCGATTCGCATCGACGAACCAGTCTCGAAGATTGTGGCTTCGCTGTTGGGTAAGCCGGAATTGGTGTTATGTCTCGTTGGGTGCGATCGACCTTTCAACCTCACCGGCGGCGAAGCGGGCATAAACCCGATCTGGCGTCCATCTCTCCCCATCGTCGGCACATTCAGCACCGGTAACTACTTTCCCTGGTACTACCTAATTTTGCTGCTAGTTGTCTTCGCATATTTCATGATTTCGCGGCTGCAAGATTCCCGTTTGGGAAGGGCATGGAATGCCATGCGCGAAGATGAATTAGCGGCGAGTGCGATGGGCATTAACCTCGTCAAAACCAAACTTTCGGCTTTTGCAATGGGAGCGACATTTTCGGGGTTTGCAGGCGCATTTTACGCAGCTTATATCAGCGCCATTTTTCCCAGCGTCTTCGATTTCTCAGTCTCCGTCATCATCCTGTGCATGGTGATTTTAGGCGGTTTGGGCAACATGACAGGCGTGATTTTGGGCGGTATCATTATCATGTCTGCCGATCGGCTTTATCTACCCCAACTCGCCCAAGTCCTCAAAGGTTTTATGAATACTTTTGTGTTGCCGAGAATAGCAATTCCGCAGTTAGCAGACTTTCTCGCCACCAGTTTAGACCCGATTCAAATGCGTTTATTTCTCTTCGGTTTAACTTTAGTTGTGATGATGATCGTGCGGCCGGAAGGGCTGATTCCCGATAAAATTCATCAAGCAGAATTGCATGATGATGCTGAGGCGAGCAATCAGACTTTAGCAGATGCGAGAAATCAATAGATCCATCCAATAATTCTTGTGGAACAGGCCGAAAAGCCTGTTCAAGAAAGGACTTTCTGGAAATATCTAATAGTTAAGGGGGAAAATGAGCAATGAGTAAGAATGTAACAGGAACTGCTTTTATCGTTGCAGAATTTAGAGCAGAAGAAAATGCAGAAACTGCTCCTCTTTACACCGACAATGTAGTCAAAATTTGGCTGAATGAGGAAACAAAAGAAATCGCTGCTAAAATAGCTCAAAACTCTCCAGCCGCGAAAGAAATGGTTAAGCTGCGGACTAAATATTTTGATGATGTTTTGTCAAATCAAATTTTAGGAGGTTGCAAGCAAGTAGTGATTTTAGGCTCCGGGTTGGATACTCGCGCTGCGAGAATTAATGGAGAAAAAGCTACTTATTTTGAAATAGACGATAGCGCTACGCTACAATTAAAAGCAGAAACTCTCAAAGCCAACAAAGTCAAGGCAAATGTTCGCTACATTCCCGGCGATTACGTAAAAGACGGTTTAATCTCCTTGCTGAAACAGAGCGAATTTGATTTTGAGCTGCCGACATATTTTTTGTGGGAAGGTAACACTACCTTGCTCGCAAAAAAAGATGTAATATTTGTATTAGAACAAATTCGCGACAATGTGAAGAGCTTTCGATTGTCTTTTGATTATATGTCGGAAAAGGTGATTTTAAGGACAACGGGCTACCAAGATATCAATGATTACATAGATAAATACGAAAGTATGTATGCACCGTGGATTACTGGGTTTGACCAAATTCCCACTTTAGCTGACGAACTCAATCTCAAACTTATTGAGAACTTTTCGACGGCAGATTTGCACGCACAATATCGCCCTCTCCGTTCGCTGGAATCTAATCTTTTTAAGTTCTATTTTGTTTGTACGTTAGAGAATATGTCCGACAATAGACTTGAATTGCAAAAATAGCGAGGACGATGCTCGGAGCAACGTCCCACAAAAATCTTTTTTTATTTTGGGATGGGCTTCTAGCCAGTCCGAAAACTTGACAAAAAGGACTGTTGCAATCTTGTATAATCTTCCAAGTTAATTTGCGAGGGTGAGAGTACAAGCTCGCACTGCAATATAATATATTAGGAAACACGACCAAAATGTCACTATTAGAAGCACAGCAACTTACAATGCGATTCGGCGGCTTGACTGCGGTAAATCAAGTCAGCTTAACTTTGGAAAAAGGCTCGATCGCCAGTTTGATCGGCCCCAACGGTGCTGGCAAAACCACATTTTTTAATATGCTGACGGGCATCTACAAACCGAGTGCGGGCCAGTTGGTACTGGAAAATAAAAATATCACCGGTTTAGCACCCGATCGCCTCACAACCTTCGGCATTGCTAGAACTTTCCAAAATATTCGATTGTTTAACAACATGACCGTGTTGGATAATATTTTAGTAGGCAGACACTGCCGTTTAAAAGCTGGTTTGTTGGGCGCAATCCTCCGCCCTCCGACTGTGAATTCGGAGGAACGGGAAGCTAAAATAAAAGCGCTGACTATGCTAGATTTTGTCGGTTTGGGCGTGAAGAAAGCGCCGGAGTTGGCAAAAAACCTTTCCTACGGCGACCAGCGCAGATTGGAAATTGCGAGGGCTTTGGCATCTGATCCAAAAGTTTTGCTTTTGGATGAACCGACTGCGGGAATGAATCCGAATGAAACGGCCGATTTGACTCGCTTTATTTACCGGATTCGGGATGAGTTGGATTTGAGTATTTTGCTGATCGAACACGATATGAAAGTGGTGATGGGAATTAGCGATCGCGTGAGTGTAATGGAGTACGGTACTAAAATTGCTGAGGGAACTCCGGCAGAAGTTCGCGCAAATCCTCGCGTGATTGAGGCATATTTGGGAAAAGAAGAAGATGCCATTGGATAATAGTTAGAACTCAATTGCAACAATAATTAGGACGGGCTAGAAGCCCATCCCACAAGAAAAAAATTGTGGGATGGGCTTCTAGCCCGTCCCAAAATTTGATTAAAAGGACTTTTGCAATCTTGTCTAGTGAGGTGTACACTGCGTATCCTACGGATTGATCTTCGGGGGTTTTCCCTAAACTTTTTATTGAACTTCAGATAATTTATTCTTGAGTTTTCGTGCTCTAGCAAACAAGCCTAAAAATATTGCAGCACCCAATACAGTGCTCGGTTCGGGAACGGCTTGTGGTTCTGCCTCTGCTTCTGCGATATTGTTCTTAACTTCTACTAATCTTAAGTTAGTGGCGCTGTCGAATGTCCGCGAATACACCCCAGAAGTATAGAGGAGGCTTTCTGCTCTACTTCCTTCCTCCATAAAATTAAAATTGACTTTTGTGGGATGAAAGTTGTTGCTGGCGGACAAATTAAAATAACTTCCCCCAGAAGAGTCTAAAAAGCTGACAAGTTCAAAGGAGTCTAAGAGAATGTTACTAACAGTGTTAATCAACCCGAAAAATATATTTCCACTGGCTCGGGCGCGTTCGGATTGGCTGTTGTCAACTGATGTCAAAACATTTAAAACTGTCTGGAAATTGAAGGAAAAAGTTTCTTGGGCATCTATCTCGAAGTCGCCGATAACTGTTGCTTGGCTTTCGGCTAAACCTGCATAGTTGCTGCCGCTACCTGTGACTTGACTCTTCGAGAGATTTGCTGCGAGCAATTCGTGACAGTTAGAGATAAATACTGCCTCAGCGTTGGCTTCGCTAATCACAACACCTTTGTTAGTTATCGCCAAGGTATTAGTATTAGTAGATCTACTTGTATCTGTCGGTCTTTGACTGAATGTGTCAATGCTTACTTCGGCCGCAGAACCTGCTATTGTGGCAGCATTGCTGGGCGCTATACCTACTGTCAAACCGGTTACTAAAGGAGTTACTAATAAAAATGCGATTGCTCCGGTGCTGTGATTGAATTTCATGGTGAATCTCCTTAAATTTGCCAAATTTTATGGGTTGTTATCTTCGTAATTACTAGCTGTTGATTTCCCTTACGTATTCATACTATCTCTTTACTTAGACATGGTTGTAAAGTTACTGTCAAGAAATCGTTTGTTTGATTAAAAGTTCTGTAAAGTTGGCGACAAAAACTTCTGGTAGTCCTGTTTTCTTCAATGATGCAATTCGATGCAATCCCCTCTGCATAAGGATCGATCGCCGGAAAATTCTTACTTCTGCACCACTACCCAATTTCTAAAACTGTATGGTATTCGATCGCTCGCTGGGTATTTATTTAAGTAAAAATGCTGTCTACTATAAAAAAAGTTAATTTTCAATAAATGCAATAAAAATTTATAATGAGTCGGGATAATATAACAAAGGACAAAGCAGAAAGACTAATTATGCTAGAAATCAAAGACATACATACCTACTACGGAAATATCCACGCTCTCAAAGGAGTATCGCTAACTGTCTCGCAGGGAGAAGTTGTGACTTTAATTGGTAGCAACGGGGCGGGGAAAACTACCACTCTCCGCACGATTCAAGGATTGCTGCGCCCGCGCAGCGGCACTGTATTATTTGAGGGTAAGCCTTTGGAATCGCTGTCTACAGAGGCGATCGTCCGTTTGGGCATTTCTCAAAGCCCGGAAGGAAGGTTGATTTTTCCGCGCATGACGGTGCAAGAAAACCTGGAAATGGGTGCTTATCTACGCAACGATACTCTCGGTATCAAGTCGGATATGGAAAAAGCTTTAAATTTATTTCCCCGTTTGCGAGAAAGAATCAGTCAAAAAGGGGGCACTCTCAGTGGGGGTGAGCAGCAAATGCTGTCGATCGGCCGCGCTTTGATGTCGCGCCCCCGTTTGTTATTGTTGGATGAGCCGAGTATGGGCTTGGCGCCGATGTTAGTCAGTCAAATTTTTGCGATCGTCCGCGATATTAATGCGGGCGGAACTACTATTTTATTGGTGGAACAAAACGCTCGCATGGCTTTGAGTGTAGCCCACCGCGGCTATGTGATCCAAACTGGTGAGGTTGTAGTCGCTGGTAGTGCTAGCGATTTGCAGTCAAATGAAACTGTTCGCAAAGCTTATTTAGGTGAAAGTTAAATGTGGGGATTGGGGATTGGGGCATGGGGCATGGGGCATGGGGCATTGGGCATTGGGCATTGGTTATTGGGAATTGGGAATTGGTTATTGGTTATTGAAACTGACAAATAACAAATAATAACCAACAAATAACAAGTAACAACCAACAAATTAGCCCATTTGCGATCGCAAATTCCCCGTTTTCAATTCCGTCTCAAAAGCCGATCGCACCTTTTCCCACTCGGCTTCGGCTTCCAACAGGCGATCGCGCGCCGCCCTCGCATCAAAAATCTGTTCCCCTCCAGACTCAACCGCCACGCGGCCCATCAACTCCAACTCTTTGCATACTTCCGAAAAAGACACTGCTCCTAAATTGGCGCTGCTTGACTTGAGCGTGTGAGAAGCCAGCTTCAAACTGTCAGCATCTCCCAGAAAAATAGCTTCCTTAATTGTTTCTAAATGCTGCTGTGCATCTAACAAATATATCTTAATCAACTCCCCCAAAAAATCTGGATCGTCATCATCGTCTAGCTCGCGGAGATTGTGCAAAACCTCAAAATTAATCGGAGAATTTGCTGGCGGTTGAACGATCGAATGTTTAGTAACATGACTGCCATTTTGATCGGAAATATCTGGATTTTTTGGCTCAGTAACGGCATTCAATTCATCCCGACGCAGAGGTTGGCACTTGCTGAGGGCGAGGGCCAACTCTTCCCGGCGCACCGGCTTAGTAATATAATCGTCCATACCCGCTTCCAGACACTTTTCGCGATCGCCCTGCATGGCATTAGCCGTCATCGCAATAATTCTCGGCTTCTTGTGGGCTGGCCATTCCCCACATATGCGGCGCGTCGTTTCCAAACCGTCCATCTCCGGCATCTGCACGTCCATCAGCACAACATCGTAAGATTGTCGCTTCAAGGCCTCCAAAACCTCCAAGCCATTAGCGGCAATATCCGCCCGATATCCTATCCTGTCGAGCAAATGGGTAGCGACTTTTTGATTCACCACATTGTCTTCTGCCAACAAAATCCGAATCTGACTGGAATTACTTGGATCGTGTGGGGCAGAATTGCTCGGAACCTGCCTTAAAACCGCAGGAGTCCGCTGCACGCGGTGCTGTTCTTGAGAATTTTCAAAATACTTCAATCCCGAAGTCAAAGTCGCCACATTTGAAAGTTCTCCCTTGCTGCTTCTACCGGCAACATATCCAAAAACTTGCAGCAATACATTATAAAACTGGGACTGTTTTAGAGGCTTAGTTAAAAACGCCGAAAAATGTACTTCTGTAGTTTCAAGTTTTTTCCAAACTTCTGCCTTGCTCAAATAAGTAAACAGCACCAAAGGTAGCGTAACTTTGCGAGGACTTTTAACTTTGATGACATTCGGATTTAACGCGTCGCCACTAGACAAATTGCTAAGCTCAAATTTCCGAATCTCTACAGCCAAAGACACGCCGTCCATATCTGGTAGATTCATCGCCAAAATAGCCAAATCGATCGCCGAGTTTCCTTTGATGATTTCCAAAGCCTCAGCGCCTGAAGTTACAGCCACGGGTATCATGCCCCAAGCCTCAGCTTGCCGGATCAAAACTTGCCGGTTAATGGCATGATTCTCGGCAATTAACAAACGCTTCCCAACAGTAAATTCCGGTTTTTTTTCTTCAGCCGCGTTTTGATTAGCTTCAGCAATCACAGTGAAATAAAAAATCGAACCGGAACCCGATATCGACGGTGCAGAAAATCCCGCAGGTGGGGTTCCTGCCGTACTTTGTCCGATCGCAGAAACAGCAGGGTGAGACTTAGAAGTGCCCGGAGCAACCTGGCTGACAACCCACGTTTTACCGCCCATCATATCGCTCAAACGTTGGCTGATAGCCAATCCCAACCCAGTCCCGCCGTAATGTCGCGTTGTCGAGGCGTCTACCTGCGAAAAAGCTTTAAACAGGCGATCGATCCTGTCTGGCGGAATGCCAATGCCCGTATCTTGGACACCAAATTGAATCTCGTACAGTCTCCTAGCTGCCAAATTTTCCTGTTTAATTGCTAGCGGTTGTGGCGCTAGAATATTGCTGATTTCCGGCGAACTATTAGCAGGTAATTGTTCAATTTCCCGAGCCGTACAGCAGACAACAATTTCTCCAGACTCGGTAAATTTAACTGCATTTCCCAGCAGATTTACTAAGATTTGGCGCAGCCTTGTGACATCTCCTAAAATATTTTTGGGAACAGAATCATCAATAAAATAAGCCAACTCTAAACCTTTTTCCGACGCTCTAGGAGCTAGCAATTCCAGAGATTCTTCTATACAGTTTTGCAGATCGAAGGGGCTGCGTTCCAAATCCATTTTACCCGATTCAATCTTAGAAAAGTCGAGGATATCGTTAATAATAGTTAGCAAAGCATCGCCACTGGTGCGAATTGTCTCGACAAAATCCCGCTGTTCTGGAGTTAGTTGCATATCCAGCAGCAAACCCGTCATCCCGATTACCGCATTCATCGGAGTGCGGATTTCGTGACTCATAGTTGCTAAAAATTCGCTCTTAGCTCTGTTAGCTACTTCGGCCGCTTCTCGCGCTTGCTCCAAAGCTTCATTTTGCTCTGCCAACTGTCGCTGGCGCTGAACTTCTGTTTCTAAGAGTAGTGCTTGAGCTAAGGTAATTCCGACTTGAGCGGCAACATCTTCTAACAATTCAATTTCGTCGGGAGTCCACTGGCGAGTTGCATCGCACTGGTGCAAAGTAATAATTCCATTCGGTTCTCCTTGATAGGAAGTGCGAACTGCCAACATAGATTTTAATCCGATGCGGCGGCACATTGGTACGGAAGATTCGAGCAAAGGATCGGCAAACACGTCGGGAGATGCCAGGGCTATATCTTCTGCGAGTAGTTTTTCGGTATAGGGGTTGTAAGTGACAGAAAGTTCTAAATCCAAGGCCGATTCGTGACCTGGTTCTAGGTATTCTGCGACGCAAGGAAGGTGGGGATAAGGTTGGGAAAGATAGGTGTGAATTGTGCAGCGATTGACGCCGAATACGCGGCCGATTTGGGTGGCGGTAGTCTGAAAAATTTCTTGAGTGTCTAAGGTCGATCGCACTTTTTGAGTAATTTGTTTGAGCAGCAAGACGCGCTGGTACTGTCGCTGCAAAGTTCGCTCTCGCTCTTCCCTGGCAATTTCTGCGCCGATGTAATTGCCCATCAGCTTTAAAATTTCAAAATTCAGCGGTTTTAAAGGAGATTTAGGGGTGCGGGAAGTAAAGCTCAAGGTGCCAAAAACTCGCCCTTGGACTATTACCCTGGTGCCGACAAAAGCCTCCAACCTCCGCACGGCGTAAGCGGGATGCTGCTTCCACTGAGTAGTGCCGGCTGATTCGATCGAAATAGGTTCGATCGATCGCAAAACCTCTCGCTCGAAGGTTCTGCTTAAAGAAAAACCGTCTCCTTTCGCAAATCCGAAGGGAAAATCTTGCGGTACGTAGGCCGCGAGCACTTCGTAGCGATCGCCCAAAACCCTGCCCAACAGCCCGATATCCATCCCAAACTGACTGCAACCCATTGCCAGCAACCGGGCCGTTCGCTCGTCAAAAGAGCCGGACGAGCCTACCATTACCTCGTAGAGCGATCGAATTGCCCGCTCGCTTTCCCGCAGTTCCTCAACTCCTTCAACGCGGTTGCAGACATCGTGCAAAGTCCCTAAAATTCCCAGTATTTCACCTTGGGAATTCAGCCGTACTTGGGCAAATATTTCAACTGAAACAAAGCCTGAATCAATCTGAATTCCCAATTCGTTTTTGCCAGATTCTAACTTGTATTTAAATCGCAGTTCTCGCCGATAAAATTCCGAATTACCAGACAGTAAAGACTCCAATAACTTTGCACAATGCGGGCGCTCATCTGGATGCACCCAATCTAAAAAATTAGTTGTCAAACTTTCAGCCACCGAAAAACCTGTAATTTCAGTCCAAGCGCGGTTGAGAAATGTCCAAATCCCCGCCGCATCCATCTGGAAAATTACTGTTGCTTTCAAAGCATCAAATACTTGGAATTCCTCGACGCCATCGGAGTGTTTGAGTTCTAACTGCTGGTTTGGAGTAATATCTGTATGAGTTCCGACTACCCGCAGCGGTTTGCCGGTAGCGCTGCGTAAAACTTGACCTCGATTCAGCACCCAGACAGTGGTGCCGTCTTTGCAGTACATTCGATATTCTGCTGCAAAATCCGCTGTTTTTTGTGCGAAGTGATCTTCTAAAGCTGCCTTTACTCCGTCAATGTCGTCTCGGTGAATGCGACTCCACCATTCCGATCGCCGATTCGAGATTTCCCCTTCTTTGTAGCCGAGCATTTCTTGCCATCGCGCCGAATAAAAAAATTCATCTGTTTCGAGATTCCAATCCCAAATCCCCTGATTGTTGACGGTAGCGGGGAGATTTGGGGGCTGCGCGACGCTAATGTTTTGAGCAATTTCTGCATCTGGGTAGGGATTGGCTGCCGGAATTTGTATTTGGGCCAAGAGTTTTTTGTACTGCGCGTTGCTAGATTCTAGCTGGCGCTGCAAAGCGAGCAAGCCTGAATGCAGAGATTTTGAGTCCAGTGCTTGTAACAGGATAGTTTGAGGATTGACAATCCCGATCGGGTGATTGCTGTCGTTGATGACTAATAGAGGTAACTGGCAGTAGTGTTTTTGCAGCAGGGTGATGGCTGCTTCCAGGCTAGAGTGCGATCGTACCAGGGCTGGCGAACTGCTGCAAATCGCTCCTGCTTTAATTCTGCTAGAGTCTCTCCCCGTGGCTTGCAACTGCACGATGTCCCGCGAACTTACCACCCCAACCAGTTTGTGGAGGTTGGGATTTGTAAATTTGGCATTTTGAGCTGCACCATTCGAGTTTGGTTCCGGGGTTTCAGTGATTAATACATAGCTAACATTGTGTCGGAACATCAGTTGCGCCAAATAGCGAACTGAAGCAGTAGCCGGAGCGTGAATAATTCGCGAGGCTGCGATTTGAGGGATTTGATCGAGTTTAATTAAATTTGCGGGGATCTCTAATTTCGGATGTAAAATTGGCAGTGGCGGAGGAAATGGCAAGGGCGAAGCAGGTGGCAAAGGGCTGCTAATTGGTTGTGGCGATTCCCCAATTTCCTGCAACAGTTCTACCAAGCTTTGAGAGCTAATTAAACCGACAAGTTCTTCTGTGTCGCTAACGACTGGTAAATGCCCGATCAGGTGTTTGTCTAGCAGATTGGCTAAGGCAAAAAAGTCGGGAATTTCCGATTCTCGGGCTACAGTGACGGTTCTGATCATGATTTGCTCGATCGCAAATCCCCTCAAAGCAGCGCCGATCGAATTTAGCTGTACGACATCCCGCGCTGTAAAAATCCCCAGCACCATCTGGCCACCGGTATCGTCGGCTTTTGAGCCGTTGAGGCCGTTGAGACTGAGCCTGTTAGCACCTGCGTGTAGCGCGCGCGGTAGGCCTTTGTAGAAACCTAACTGTTCCCGCGACTGCGGGGAAGTCCCGTTGGTGGGATTTCCCAGTTGAAAATTTCCGCGCGGTTCTACCACAAGGACGTAACTGGCTCCTGTGCTGCTCATCAGCTCGATCGCCTCTTCTACGGGCGTCCCAGGGGTGACGGTGAGGGGATGGCGGTTAATTACCTGACTGAGAGAGGGAATAAACATCAGCGGGCATAAAAGTGATATTTGTTTAAAAAACCCGATCGTCGCAAGCAGCAGGTTGATTGAGAGGCTTTGCGCGCGAGGTTACTGTGCGCGATCAAAGTTTCTGTAAGATTAAAATCACCCCTACTATCAGCATCTTGGCATTAAAAATTAATTCCGTGCCAAATCTTGACAATTTATAGGTGCTGAAAGTCAGAACCAATGTTATCTAGCAGAGGGAGGACACAAAGACTGGCAGGCAATTCCTCACGTCACCTAACTGCTGCGGGTTTACGAGCTAGAATTTCTGCGATGTCTAGACTTCGGCTACCTTCTCGCGCTCAAGGGAATTCTCGATCGGATTCTGTTTGAGGCAAGATAGTTACACGCTACCAATTTACCAGCGACAGGAGGGGAATCACAACACGATTTAGATATTTCAACTGTCTAATTAAGGGCTCGAGGGTTCGAGGGCACAAAATAAATAATTGCGATCGTAACTAATTCTATCTTATCCCAATTCTGAACTCCGAGAATTTGACATTCAATTCGGGCGATCCTCTTCGAGGGCTGCGCTAACGAACTTGATGAGAATAGCACTGTTCCCCGGCACCAAAAAAGTCGCCTTACCACCCTTCAGGGTCAAGCTGCCAACAACCTCATCCATTGACTTCAAACTAAACTCCCGCACCGTCCCATTACCAGCTTCGATTAAAGCTGAAATATCGGCACGAACAGTATAAGATTTTGCTCGATCGTTGACAGCCAGCAAGTAAACATTCTTACTAGAATCGAGAGTTGCAACTGCCATTAAATCGGAACTATTAGCGATCGGAAAAAAGCTAGCCCTACCGCCTTGTAAAGCCCGAATTCCCATCCGCAAAGCATAGTAGCTCGCGCGCCGTTTTCCCCCGTCCCCCAGCAAACCTTCCGCCAGTGCCGGCTTTCCCCAGTCGTACAAACAGAATATGTGACTCCCGTAAATATAATTATCCCCCGGTTGGGAACCTCGGATCAAATTTTTAATCAAACTTAAAGCTAAAGGGAAATCGTTATAGCTAATTTGATAACTTCCCCATTCTCCCACCCAAACCTCTGAGTTAGCACGGACTGTCCCCTTCATCCAGCCGCGCACTTTGCGGGTGTAGTTAGAAATATCTGCATCGTAATTGTGGAAGTTGACAGTATCGAAATAATTAGGAATTTCTCGCAAAGCCTCAGCCGGCCAATTGCTACCACCTACGCTTGTCGGGCTGTGGATGCGGTAAGCGCGATCGGGCAAATAATTTTTGTACACAAAGTCGATCGCATCTTTGGTCACTTTCACCAACTCAAAATAGTCAGCCATAGTTCCACCCCAACCCTGTATGCGGTAGTCCGGTTCGTTGTGAATTTCCCAATCATCAACGCGGTAATCGTTGCGTACATTCAACCAATAAACCGTAGCAAACACGTGTTCCCACCACTCGTTCCAATCTTCTTTTGTGCGGGGCGGATTCAGTTGCAGCGCCCAAGACGGATTCCAGTCACCATCAACATTACGAATACTCACAACCGGGCGAATCTTAGCCTGTTTGAGAGCATTAAAAATAGTCCTAGCATTGCCTTCCCAAACTTTACCACGTTCTCCCGACCACGAATAATCGCTACCCCGGGGCGGATCGGTCATAATTTTATCCCAATGCGCCCAATTAATAATATTTGGATTTGCCTTAATTTGGGAGATTTCCGGCCAGCCGTATTTACCGTCATCGTCTTCCGGTTCCCATCGAGACATCCCGCCGTAAATGCGGTATGTATTAATTCCCAAATCTTGCAAATCTTTGAGATCAAAGTTAATATTGCCCTCGACTGCACCGATGTAGCGAGTGCTGACACCCGCAGCAGTACCGGAGAATTTAATTGTTGCGATGTTTTGAGCAAAAGTTGTTGTTGGGCCCAACAACTCTATGCCGATGGCAATTAAAAGGGCGAGGGTGAAATTCCGAATTATAGTTTTTGATAACACTGGGTTAATAACTAAGGACTAACTGCCTAAGACCTACTGACTAATTAACTTCAACCGACGCTGAATCTGCCCGGCCGCCGCCGCAATTACGATCGCCAAAATCGGGTGCAGTGGCTCGCTGTGGCGAACTTCTGCATAAGTGAGCGCATGAATCAAAGTAAAATAGCCGCAGACTGCCAGCAGTGGCAAAAACTCCCGCCAGCGATGTCGCAAAACTATCATGCCCAAAGCCGCAAAGACAGGTAAAATTCGCGACATTAAAATGCCGACAATCCGTTGCGGCGAAAAGAATGGCCGCATTGCCTCTACATTAAACATAGCGCGATAGGGCCAGTCATTTATAGGGTTTCCCAACCACAAATAAACTGCCTTTTGCAAACAATACCAGAGATACACACCAGGATCGCGGAGGATTGAAGCGATCGCCCGTTTGGTAAAATAGCGATCGCCCTCAATGGTAAAAACATCGTGTCCGCCATTCCGAGCCGGATTGAGTTCTTCCTGCCAAATTTGAAGGATATGGCGTTTTGGCAGTTGTTCGTAGGCAAAATGATAAAACTCTGGGCTTCCTTGCCACAGCAGCCCCGTAGAAACACTGTAAATCAAAAAAGTCTTGTGAGTTCGATAATTGTGGTAAGTCCAAGGTGTGGTAATGATGATAATTGCGCCCAAATAAGCAACAAACAAAGCAATCTTGCGCTTAAAAGACCATTGGCGCGGCATCAATAGTGGCACAATTACCGGAAGCAACATCGCTGTCGGCCGACAAAGATTCGTAATTGCCAACAACCCACCTGCTAATGAAAAATTTTGCCACTGCGGCTGTTCCAATGCTCGCAGCAAACCCAGTATTGTTAAAATCATTAAAGGCGCGTATAAAATCTCTGTTTGCAGCAGCCTGACATGAAGAATCAGGGAGGGATGTAGCGCAGTTAATCCAGCGGCTACTAAGGAACTTTGAGGGCCAGTAAAACGCCGTGCCAGGATAAAAGTTAGGGGTATGATTGTCGCCCCCAAAAAAGCTTGTACGTAGACTACAGATGCAGGAGAACGACCAAAAAATGTATAACATCCAGCTATGAAAAATGGATAAACTGGTGTGCGGCCCGCCCACTCAAAAAAATGACCCTTCAGCAACCAGTATGCCAAACCCTCATAGCCCGGTTCATCGCCTGTGAGACGGGCGGGAGTATCGGGGAGAGTTTGGTTGGTGCGCCACGCCAAATAGAGCCGGAATGCCATTCCCAGCAGCGTCAGACCAACCAGGGCCAAGACAATTATGCGGTCATTTCTTTGCTGCTGCGTTGCGGAGATATCTGGTGTCATCAAAACTGACTGCAAAAATTTGATTGTTTCCTCTCAATTTTTTAGGTTGGGAATGTCAAAAATTATATCGTTTCAGATACATTTTTTTCGACAAGTGATATTTTTCACGCCATGTCCGACCATTCCAGCGGACGATCGCATCAGGAGACTGGCGAGTCAGGGTTTCGCCGATTCCCTACGGGATAGCTTGGCACGCGCGTAATTTCCGGTTGCAACACCGATTGCAGGGAAGTTTGTTGCGATTTAGAACTAATAGTACCCGTAGCAGCGATCGAACTAAGGAGCGCAAATTAAATAATTTACACTCTTGAAAGTGGGATCGGCCAGAAGAACCAGTCCAGAAAGGAGGGGCTATAAAGGCCCATCCCACAAGAACGATCAAATTATAAGTTATTTAATTCTCATTCCTAACTGCAAGACTTGCGAAAATTTAACCCAGTTTCAGAGGCTGGCACGGTTTTACATTCATGGCGTTTATTGAAAATAATAGTTAAAAGCTAGTTGCGAGCAAGATTTAAAGCCAAACTTGTCAACCAGCTAGTTTTCTTCAACACTTCTTAATGAGTTATAGTGACATCATTCTTATTAAGAAGATGAATAATAAGCAGACTGTAACAGTAAAGAGAGCATCTCAGTTTTGATTTTATAGTGCTGTCCCCGCTCGCGAGCTATCGAATACTCGCGAACTCTTAAGCTCGGACTGTAAAGAAATTGCTTTTTTTCATTCATTGAGATGCTCCCACAGTAAAAGCATTACATTGAAGTAATTTTAGATATTGGCAGTATTCAATAAGAATTAAAAGCCATAAATTAGTTGATTTTAATTAGCAATAAGTCTAGAAGCTATAGCGGATCTAGTTCCCCTATTCGCGGACGTTGTTGGGCTTGGACTCTCTTGGCTTAAGTGGTTATATAAGCTGTCAGTTATACCTCATATTTTTGAGAAAGGCTATACATCCTCTAGATTAATTGGAGCAACACAATTAAACATAATTACAGATACGTGATTCTTCCAGTCTTTTGACTGAGAAGATAAATCGAGCTTGTTAGAGAAAGGGCTGCTTGCGATCTATGCGATCGACATTACTTTCTGATATTGACATAGCTTGACCCGCAGATAGCCCTTGTGAAAACTAAAAAAATCGCTTGCAGGAAAACTCACTTATAAATCAATACGGTTCACTTAAGATAAGTAGATGGGTGTAAATAAATCGGTTCATGTAACAGAACGTAAAGCAACCGTAACCCCTGCGTTGGCGAAGCCGCCCTGAAAGGGCTAGGGCTTATGCTTCGCTTCACTTCGTTTCGCTCTCTTCGGACATACTTGTGTATTTTCATACTCATCTACTTAGTCATTGCGAGGAACGAAGCAATCTCCGTATCTATTTTAAATAGGGTTTTACCCCCAGGGCGGTCTTAAGTAAACCGTATTGACTTATAAATTAGATACGTTTGCCTCGCGGCTGAAGGCGATTCCGACAACTTAAATTTGTCCACACTGATATTTTGTACTCGTCCCTATGGATGAGGAAATACCTAGAAAATATCTGCGTTTATCTGCCTTTATCTGCGCTTTAAAATACAGCAGATTCCATATTGATGAAGTATACCCCCGCTCGATCGAGCCTTCTATGGAGACTCTAAAAGCCGTGTCCTTACACTTCATAAACTTGGAATACGCTATATCTCTTATTTCAACATCAAAGCAACTTCCTTCGCAAAATAAGTCAAAATCAAATCGGCACCCGCCCGTTTGATACTCGTCAAAGTCTCCAAAATAATCCGATTTTCATCAATCCAACCTAACTTTCCAGCAGCTTTGATCATTGCGTATTCGCCGCTGACATTGTAAGCAGCTACGGGCAAATTAGTTGCTTCGCGCACTTGGCAGATAATATCGAGATAAGCCAAAGCAGGTTTTACCATCACAATATCTGCACCTTCTGCGATATCTAAAGCAACTTCTTTCAGCGCTTCTCGTGCATTAGCTGCATCCATTTGATAAGTCTTTTTGTCTCCAAACTTTGGGGCAGAATCGAGGGCATCCCGAAACGGGCCATAATAAGCAGAGGCATATTTTGCCGAATAAGCCAGGATTCCTGTATCGATATATCCTGCTGTATCTAAGGCTTTGCGAATTGCGCCGATTCTGCCGTCCATCATGTCGGAAGGTGCGACCATATCCGCACCAGCATCAGCTTGAGAAACTGCCATTTTTACTAAAACTTCAACAGTCGGATCGTTGAGAATTTTACCAGTTTCGTCAACTAAACCGTCGTGTCCGTGTGAAGTGAAAGGGTCGAGGGCTACGTCGGTAATTACTACTATTTCGGGAATGTTTTGTTTGATGGCTTTGACTGTTTGTTGCACCAATCCTTCTGGGTTGTAGCTTTCGGTGCCGGTGTCGTCTTTTTTGGTTTCTGAGATTACTGGAAAAAGGGCGATCGCACAAATTCCCAAATTCCAACATTCAGCGATTTCTGTTAGCAATAAATCCAGCGAATAGCGATAACAACCGGGCATCGAAGCAATCTCAACTTTTTGCCCTTCTCCTTCCATCACAAACATCGGATAGATGAGGTCGTCAACAGTCAGGTGATTTTCTCGTACCATGCGTCGCAAACCGGGTGTGCGGCGGAGGCGGCGGGGACGGATGGTTGTGAGGGAGGGATTGCGATCGTTTAAAGTGGGTACGGCGGACTCGACGTTATTTGCGGATGACATAGGAACTGGCTGCAATAATAATGATTATCATTATTATTGCATTGTTGCGCGAAGCGGTAGCGCCACGGAATTGAAAAAACAACTCCTCACGCCTGTGTGACAAGCTATTTCACCAATCTGTTCTATTTTGAGCAGAATAGTATCGGCGTCGCAGTCGTAAAATATTTGTTTGACTTTTTGGATGTGCCCGGATGTCGCGCCTTTGTGCCAAAATTCCGATCGCGATCGGCTCCAATAGTATGCTTCTCCTGTAGCTAGAGTCTGCTTAATTGACTGTTTGTTCATCCACGCCATCATTAAAATAGTACCGTCTCGATCGTCCTGGGCGATCGCCGGAATCAAACCTCGATCGTTAAATTTTAAAGCTTCAATCCACAAATATTTTTGATCCATATTCAATTTACAGTTGTATTTCCTCAAGTAAGATTTTTTTTAACCGCAGAGAGCGCAGAGAGCGCAGAGGGAGGAAAGGGAAAGAGAGAAATATGGTAATGCAATATGACTCTCTTTTCTTTGATTTATCCTGCAAAGAGGCAATTTTTTGTAGACAATTCTAGCTAGTGAAAGCTTGATTTGTGAGCGATTAAACTCATGAATTCTTGACGAGTTCTGGAATCTTCAGCAAACACTCCCCGCATCGCTGAAGTCGCAGTCCAAGAACCTGGTTTTTGCACGCCGCGCATTACCATACACATATGGGTTGCTTCAATTACAACTGCTACACCTTGAGGTTTTAGCAATCCTTGCAGTGCATCCGCAATTTGTGCAGTTAAGCGTTCTTGTACTTGCAATCTGCGGCCGTACATTTCACAAATTCGAGCAATTTTTGACAGTCCAATTACTTTCCCGTTGGGAATGTACGCAACGTGTGCTTTGCCAATTATTGGCAGGATGTGGTGTTCGCAGGAACTGAAAATATCAATGTCCCGCACTAACACCATTTCGTTAGCATTTTCTGTGAATACTGCTCCGTTGAGCAGTTCGTCGAGAGATTGACGATAACCTCCAGTTAGAAACTGCAAGGCTTTGACAACTCGTTTCGGTGTATCTCGCAACCCTTCGCGGTCTGGGTCTTCTCCCAATCCTAGCAGCAATGTACGCACTGCTTGCCTCATTTCTTCATCTGAGACTGGAGGTTGAGATTGGGTAGGAATTGATGACACTACACCATTGGGAGAAGTCAATTCTGGACGAGTAGATAAAGTCATGCTTGCAGTTTGTGAAAATGTTTAACAGTGGCTGTGGACTTTTATTTGCTATCTGATTATAACAAGATTCACAAAATGAAACATTAAATGGTTTGTTTTTTTATAAGTCAATAATAACTCAAAATATAAAATCAACCGTTGGTAGTTACACGGTTTTTGCTGTCAAAAAGTGCAACTACTAACGGCGCAATTAAATCTAAAATCTCTTAGCTATGGACGTGACACTGAGATTGACAAAATCTTAAACTAAGCAATTGTTAAGCTGTTCTCGAATTTGAGCGGTATCTAAGTTGCGGCCGATGACTACGAGTTGAGTCTTAGGTGGAGTCAACCATTCGTAAGCATTTAGTTCATAGCGCGCGCCACTAAGTTGAAAAATGTGTCTCATCGGGCTGTCTTCAAACCAAAGAATCCCTTTTGCCCGAAATACATCTAAGGGCATTTCTTCGGTGAGAAATTCTTGGAATTTGTGGATATTAAAAGGTCGATTGCTCTGAAATGATAGCGAAACAAATCCGTCATTATCTAAGTGATTGGAGTGATGTCCGTGATGGTGATGTTCGTGATGATGTTCGTGATGATGTTCGTGATGATGTTCGTGTTCGTGATGCTCGTGTTTTTCCTCGGTTTCCAAATTATCGAAAAGATCTGCTTGGGTTAAACCTACACCCAAAATCAATGGTAAAGGAACTTCACCATATTCAGAGTGTAAAATTCTCGCTCCTTCCTTGATTGTGCGAATGTAAGCTTCTAATTCTTCTACTTTTTCTGAAGGAGCTAAATCGGTTTTGTTCATCAGCACGATATCTGCAAATGCGACTTGTTTTAAAGCTGCTTCGCTCTCAAAATGATCGGTGGTGAAGGTTTCGCTATCCACTACAGTGAGTACAGAATCTAGAGTGGTCAAATCCCGCAATTCCGTGCCAAGAAATGTCAATATAATCGGCAATGGGTCGGCAATTCCGGTGGTTTCAATCACCATGCAGTCGATACGGTCTTCCCGCTCTAACACTCGGTATACTGCATCAACCAAGCCTTCGTTGATGGTACAACAAATACAGCCGTTGCTCAGTTCTACCATGTCATCTTCGGTAGAAATTAAAAGCTGCGAATCGATGTTGATATCGCCAAATTCGTTAACTAAAACTGCTACTTTTAAATTTTGACGATTTTTGAGGATTTGATTGAGTAAAGTGGTTTTGCCGCTGCCTAGAAAGCCGGTAATTATAGTTACTGGCATCCCTCTCTTGGGAAAATCGGAAATTAAATCTGGGGTTTGTACAGTGAGATTAGTCATTGTCCCTCGTTGATTAATTGTAGAGGCCCTGCTGTTAGTTCAGAAAGCTGCTAATTATCCCAAAGCTCTTGTGGATAGCACTTCCTAGCCAAAATTTAGGTACGATCGCCTGTATCGCACTCGATCGAGTATGATAATCATTATCATAGTATCTTAGATGTGCTTTAAGCGCAAGCCCTAGAATTATTGCTCAGCTAGCTGATGACTCATAAACACTTGACTGTCATCCCTTTTCCAGATAAATCTCATGTTACAAACGGGAAGTTAAGACAATGTATTGAGGGCGAGTGCGATCGATAAATCCCTCTTCTTCCAGCCTCCCCATCAGCCGCGTTACTGTGATCCGCGTAATTCCAATAGCTTCGGAAAGCTCCTGGTGAGTCAATCTCAAATCAATTAACACTCCTTGTGCGACTTCGCGACCAAATTTTTGTCCCAACCAAATCAATAGTTGCAGCAGTCTGTCGCGCAGGGATTCGGTGCGAACTATGTAGAATAATGCTTGAGCTTGCTGGATGTGTTTGAAAATTTCATCTAACGATCGATCGCACAAATTTGCAGGAATGTAGCTAATTTCTACATGAGTTTTGCACTCAATTTGGTAATGTTGCACGCCTGACAGCGGCTGACCGATCGCATCTCCTACTCCCCAATATCCCAGCGTAATTGGTGTCCCCTGCTCGCTCCAAGTCACGGTTCGGACAGCACCCCGTTCTATTCGCAGCAAGCCTTTAGACGGCACGGGCACTAACTGGCGGCAGGTGAAAGTCTGCTGTCTGAGACTGGGGTACAAGGCTGGAGTGTAGGTCGAAAAAGTCATGGGATTCACCGCTACTTTCAATACAATCTGGAGTCTAAGTTAATTGATAAATTATGTCAACTAAAACTTGAGTAATTACCCAAAATTAAAGAAACCGGGTTTCTTGACAAAAAGTTAGGCTTTCCGTCATCCGGTGACAATAAACCGGGTTTATCACCCTTGCGAGTGCGTCAGCCATAGGAATTGTTGCAAGCATCGGGACAGGGAAAGGCTAAGCCCCAAAGCCTTTGCGGGTGTTGTAGGAGAGGTTTCTGAACTTCACAATATCGGTGTCCGGGTCGTAAAGAGTATAGGTTGCTCGATCGGGCAACCTACCGACATTCCCCACTCCAACCACCCGCCGCGGGGTTGCAGAGATCGTTGATTGCGGCTCTAGAGAGTCAAGAGTCTGGAGCGAGTTATTGATAATACTTCTCTCTAATTGATACTCAAAGGCTAAGCCCGATCGCCCGCAAAACAAAGTATTGGCATCAGCGCGGATTGCGCGATCGAGCATGACAGGTGGCGGAGTTTCCGGGGTAAGATCGTCAGACGCGCTAACTGTACTCCCGTGAATCAACAAACAGTCAAACTCGTGGAAGCCAAAAGTCAAAGAGCGCAACCACTCTACAGTTTTCCGACTGACAGAATCCCAGAGCAACTTAATCGTATCTGCACTGTATTTTGCTCGCAATTCTGTCGCATCAGGGCTAGAACCTATTCCGTGTAAGTTAAAACACTGCTCTTCCCACCACCCGATACATACTTGGGGTTGGATTTCTCCTCGTTTGGGCGATCGAACTCGCTCAACTAATTTTTCACAATCGGGATTAGGGCCGACTAAATCGCCTAAAATATACAATTCATCAACGCGAATTTTCAGACGCTTGATGTCAGCGACTACAGCTTCGTAAGCAGCCAGATTTCCTTCGATTCCTGTTAGTATTGCCCAGTTTGTCATTATTTATTTATTTCCGAAGATTTAGGTTCGTAGTGAGGACTTTAGTCCTCTTTTTTGTTCGTAGTGAGGACTTTAGTCCTCTCTCTGATTCTTAGTCAATAAGGACTAAAGTCCTTACTACAAACAACTGTTAATAAGGACTAAAGTCCTTACTACAAACAATTGCTAACTATCTTTCACAAACATGAGTCGGATCGTCTGCTCTTTCGGCATATTCCAAACCCCTAGCCAAACGCCAAGCAAAAATCGGCGGTAAACCTTTTTCAATAATTGCAGCACAAGTTGCTTGATAGTCATATTCCACTTCTCGCAAAGTCACCTGTTCGGCATCAGTATCGTAAATAACGTAAGTAGCATTCGGTCTACCGTGACGCGGTTCTCCTACGGAACCGACATTCACAATCCGCTTTAAAGGAGCCGTGAAATTTAAAGCTTCCTCTCCTTTAACGCTCGGCCCGCTAACCTTTACCTGCATTTTTTCCGCGTCTAAAGTGCGGACGTAGGGGATGTGGGTGTGACCGCAAAACAGCACGTCAGCACCTGTATAAAATACCCGTTCTAAAGCAGCAAAAGCATCCATTGTTGGCAATAAATATTCGTGGTTGCTGTGAGGGCTGCCGTGGACAAAACACATATTGTCTTCTCGCAAACTGTGTGGCAAAGTTGCTAAATATTCTCGCGTTTCTAAGGGAATTTGTGCGTTAGTCCATTCGTGGGCCAATTTGCCTCTTTTTTCGGCTAAAGCTGAGGGATAGCTGCATTCGCAGGAGTTCAAACCTTCGACAATATCTTCGTCCCAACAGCCGACGCAGGTGGGAATTTCGAGCGATCGAATCATTTCCACGACGGCGTGGGGATTTGGCCCGTAACCGACTAAATCTCCGAGACAAAAGATTTTTTCGGCTTGTTGTTCGTCTATATCTGATAAAACTGCATTTAAGGCTTCGTAGTTGCCGTGAATGCAGGACATTACTGCTATTTTCATGCTGTTTATTCTCCTAATGATAGTGATTGTTTGACTTGTTGTTGGTAATTCAACATGATTGTTTCCGACAGACAGCAATCTTCTAGGGTTTGTCCTAATGCTGTTGTATCGAGGTTTTCGCCGACTATTTCTATGCCGCTAAATCTTTGGGGACGGCCTTCGAGCCAGCGGGGAAGTGGCAATTCTTCATGGGCGGTTTCTTGAAATGCTGCGGCGAAGTCGAAGTAGAACGATCGCCCGTCGGCTATGTCAAAGATGCCTTTTGCTCTGTGAACTTTGCCGTAGGCTCCTTGGGTCATTTCTTGGTACCAAAACATATCTAGGCTGGCGGGATCTAGCACTTGGCCGCTGGCGGGGCTGCGCCACATTGATAGTTTGTCCACTTCCCCGCTAACGGCTATTCCCTCGACAATTACATCCGCCCATTGATGCCATTCGGTGTCTTTGATGTCTGGCGGGACTACAGCAAATCGGCGGCTGGGGAAGATTTGGAGCAGGTTTTCTAGTGTTGTCAGTTGCAGGTGAAATCCGAGTTCGATGTAGGCTGAAACGCCGTTTTCTAGGTGTTTCGCGAGTAGGGACTCTTCGCCTTCTGCGATGGTTTTGATTTGGGGGAATCCTGCGGCGATGCAGGTTTGGTCGATCGGCACATTGCCACTTCCGGGGCAGAAATACAGCACGGGTGCTGTCTCGGCTGCTAGCTGCTGTCGGATCCAGGTAGTTTTGCCGCTTCCGGGCGGCCCTGCTACGGCGGTGATTGTAGGTTGACTCATGAATATAATGATAATCGTTATCAAGCGCTGTCAGCTCTTATACATTTAAATTTAATTTGGCGATCGGGCGGGATGCTCGCGCTACAAGCTTTTGCAGCTTTTGCAGCTATTGTCAGTTGTTCGACACTGCTTGCAAACCATTTTTTTATTTAAAAGATGTTGACTATCGCCACGGATGGAGAATCAAACTGCATCTTTACTCAAACAGCTTTGCTTACCAAAAAATCTCTGATGTACCGATTGACTAACTGCGGCTTTTCCTGATGCACCCAGTGGCTGCAATTGGGAACGTAATGAATCTGAAAATCCCGCACGTAATCTGCGGTTGCGTAGGTTAACTCTTTGCCGAGGGCACGATCGTTTTCGCCCCAAATCATCAACGTCGGAACTTCGAGGAGCTCTCTATGCGGGCGATCGACAAATCCGCGAGCAATATTGCGGTAATAATTGATAGTAGCAGTCAGAGCCCCCGGTTTAGCTGCCGCATCTTTGTAAGCTTGGATATCGGAGGGGGTAAAGCTGCTTTTGTCAACTGCCATGCCTTGCAAAGCGCGATCGATCGCCCGATAGTCGCCCAACTTAATTAAAAATTCCGGCAAAAATGGCAACTGAAACAAAAAGATGTACCAACTTTTCAGCAATTGTTGGCGAGTTCGCAACCCTTCAGCAAACTTTGCCGGATGCGGTATATTCATCACAATTAATTTATCCACCATCTCAGGATAAGCATAAGCAAAACTCCAGGCGATCGCACCTCCCCAGTCGTGGGCAACTAAGACGCAGCTTTTGTATCCAAGGCCTTGAATAATTCCCTTGATATCTTCTACAAATTCTGCCATCACATAAGCAGATTTATGCTTAGGTTTGTCGCTGTCATTGTAACCCCTGAGATCCACAGCAACAACTTGATAATCTGATGCAAATTCCGGGATTTGATGGCGCCAAGAATACCAAAACTCAGGAAATCCGTGCAGCATCAGCATCAGCGGCCCAGAACCTTGAGTGACACAGTGCAGTTTGATGCCGTTTGTAGCGATAAATTCGTGTTTCCAAGCAGCTTCTAGCACAGACATAAATTTTCACTCTAGATGTAAACTTATACTAGCAGTTGCTACCTTTAATAGAGGTAAACTGAAGACAGAGCTCAGCCAAAACTAGGAAGTTAAGGAGTCATTACCATGTCTGGCGATCGCCTGCAAACAATTGTCAACCGCTTGACAGATCGTCTCAAGCGCGACGTATTAATTGAAAAATCCCTATACGACATTCGAGAAGTGGTGCAGAGCGATCGCGCGGTACTGTATTATTTTTACAGGCAGTGGCAAGGTCGAGTGACTTGTGAGATGCTAAGTGCGATCGAACTGTCAATCTTGGGTTCTACTGGCCCAGACGAGTGTTTTAACGACGAATACGCTGCTTTGTACGAAGCGGGCCGAGTCAGAGCAATTACAGATATTGAAACAGAGCCAATCCACCAATGTCACCGACTGTTTCTGCGGAGCCTGAAAATACGCGCTAATTTAGTAGTACCAATTTTAACAGCAAAGGGACTTTGGGGGCTGTTAATCGCCCATCAGTGCAGCGGGCCCCGTACTTGGTTGCGATCGGACATTGAATTCATGCAGCAACAAGCAGACAATATAGCCATGTCTCCTACTGTTCAAGATAGTTAACTAATTAAAATTGACATCAGATGCTGTAGATGCTAGCGTAGAATTATAAATTTATCGGTTATATTTACCATGTCACTTTTGAATATTCAAGCTTTAAACAAAGCATTGCCTACCGTAATCTTAGGGTTATTCCTTAGCAGTTATACCAGCAACATTGACTCGAAATTAAGCAACAATCAATTAACCGCACCTAGAGTCATAACCTCAACAGAGATTATAGCTGATAACACCAGCGAGCAAGCAGCAATCAAATTATTAATCGATCGGCAGTTCAAAGCTTTGAATGAAAGAAATACTGAAGCCTATATGGCGACAGTAGATCCAAACTCTCCTGGTTTTCAACCAACAATAATTACAATTGCAGAAGTCTTCAAAAGAAATTTAAAGTACGAACCAACAAAAATTGAAATTGTGGGAATTTCAGGAAACGAAGCCAAAGTAAGAATCGAACAAACAACCACAAAGATTGACGGCCCACCTTCACCTTTCAGAGATAATAAGATGATAATATTACATACGTTACGCAAATCAAATGGAGAATGGAAATTTTTTAGTTCGGAACCGGAAAATATTCAGTATTTGAATTAGGCTAACTTGTACCATGAGAGCAAAAGTCGCCCTAGACAATGGGAGCATCCCAATTTGGTAAAAAGCGTTTTTTACGCAGTGCGAGCGTCCATAGCGAACGGCAGGGTTCGCGAGCGAGACGCTCGCACTGCTCCGATCGAAATATATTATTCTGATGCAACCGTCCGCGATCTGAAAGCAAAAATGGGATGCTCCCTTCCTACTTTCCTACTCGCCTAAATCGAGAAAAATTTCTTCAGTTTACTGCGCTGTATTTATATTTATCTTATAGGAGCGACAGTTTAGCTCTGGTGGATTGCTTTTTATCTCAGTACATTCCATAACACCTGTTCGATCGTTAGCTGATTCCGTCACTAACAAAACACGACCATCCGGTGTGACGGCAATATCCTCAATTTCAGTACAACCGGTTAGGCACGTTAGGAGAACGAGTAAAGTTATCGACATAACCGTGACTAATTGTTTTAAGTTCCGATAACTGCAATGCTTCACCAAACGACCTCTGTGAAGTATTTTCCAAGGCTGGCGATCTTCAAAATACGGGCTAATTAGAATTCTCATAAAACTTCTCTCCAGCATCTTAAACATTATCCTTGGTAATAGGCAAATTTAGCCATTTGCTCAAATTCCGAGCTAGCCGATCGAGTTCTGGAGCAGTCTGACTGTCTCCACCACTCATTGAACAGTTCTTGGTTCCTACACCAAGGTTAATCTGAGAAGTAACTGCAACATTACCCTTTTGGGAATTTCCATTACTGTCAATAACTCATAATTAAAAGTTGTAATTAAAATTATCACATAAACTCTTTACTAAGTCAATTCATAAAGTTCATAAATTAAAGTCATAAAAATCATATTTGTAAAAATATATTGCGATCGCGTAGAATTATTTTACTAAAATTATCATCCAACCACATATCTCAGCTTAAATATCAATTTTCTGCCATATCTCTTGCACTTAAAATTAGAGAGCGATCGGAGGGCTTATAAATAAACAGCACTGCTAAATAACGTCCAGCATCGGTTTGTCCTAAAGCAAGATATACATCTTCTCCCTCGCGATCGCCCTTTTCCACAAATCTAAATTTGGGTTTGTTGCCGAGAACCTCTTATACTTCATTAGCTTCAACGCGATGCTTTACAGCTAGCTTCTCTATAATTGCATCTAACCAAATAATTTGTTCAAGTTGCTACCGCCTCTACTTATTATACGACTTATTTTATTTTAAGTGTAGTGTGCGTCAGGTAAGTTTCTTAAACGATTATTCAGGGTTTAAATATCTGACGCACCTTACTAATTATGACACTTTGTAACTACTGTTACTATTAACTAACAGCTACAGCACTCCCTAAAGGATGCTGCTCTAAAACAGCTTTCAAATACTTCCCAGTATAAGAACGAGGATTTGCCGCTACCTCCTCCGGCGTTCCCGCCACAATAATCTCACCGCCCTTATCTCCCCCTTCCGGGCCCAAATCGATCGCCCAATCGCAGCACCGAATCACGTCCAAATTGTGTTCGATGACCAAAATTGAATTACCCTTATCCACCAATCTTTGCAGCACATTTAGTAAGTGGTGAACGTCATAAAACGACAAACCAGTCGTGGGTTCATCAATCAAATAAAGCGTTTTCCCAGTAGCGCGACGCGACAGTTCCGTAGCCAACTTCACCCGCTGCGCTTCCCCGCCAGATAGTGTCGGCGCAGGCTGTCCCAACTGAATGTAACCCAAGCCAACATCCACCAAAGTTTCCAGTCTGGCGCCCGCCCTGGGAATATTTTTAAACATTTCCGAAGCTTCCTCCACAGTCATGTTCAAAACATCAGAAATTGACTTGCCTTTATACTTCACTTGCAGCGTTTCCCGGTTGTACCGCGCACCTTTACAAACCTCGCACTGTACGTAAACATCCGGTAGAAAATTCATCGAAATCACGTTCACGCCTTGGCCGCCGCAAGCTTCGCACCTTCCCCCTTTCACGTTAAAAGAAAACTGCCCTGCTTTGTAACCTCTTGCCTTCGCTTCAATGCTTTCGGAGAACAAATCCCGAATCACATCAAAGACTCCCGTGTAGGTAGCGGGATTGGAACGCGGAGTGCGGCCGATGGGAGATTGATCGATGACAATTACCTTATCAACTACATCATCTAGAGAGCGTTCGCCCCTGGTTTTGAGGGCGTCCATATCTGGTGGCAAAGGAACTTTTTTTGTCAGATAGTGTTGCAGTGACGGATAGAGCAATTCATTGATTAAAGTTGATTTTCCGGAACCGGAAACACCTGTCACGCAGACGAGTTTTCCGAGCGGAATTTCCACATCAACGTTTTTTAAATTGTTGCGACTCGCATTTTTGAGCGAGAGAGCTTTGCCGTTGCCTTTTCTCCTTTCATTCGGGGTTTCAATTACTCGTTTTCCAGACAGATAAGCACCTGTCAAAGATTCTTCTGCCGCTAGCAGGTTTTCTAAACTTCCTTCGGAGATGATTTTGCCGCCGTGAACGCCTGCGCCGGGGCCGATATCGACAATATGATCGGCGGCGCGCATGGTTTCTTCATCGTGTTCTACGACAATCAAAGTATTGCCTAAATCGCGCAATTTTGTTAAGGTTTGCAGCAGGCGAAAGTTGTCTCTTTGGTGCAGTCCGATGCTGGGTTCATCTAAAACATAGAGGACGCCGGTCAAACCGGAACCGATTTGAGTTGCGAGGCGAATTCGCTGGGCTTCTCCGCCGGAAAGCGTCATTGCTGCACGGTCTAATGTCAGGTAATCTAATCCGACATCGAGCAAAAATTGCAGTCTTGCTTTGATTTCTCTGAGGGCTAAATCGGATATTTGAAATTGCCGATCGCTCAATCCTAAATTATTGACTCGTTCCCGACATTCGCGAATCGAAATCCCCGTCAAATCCACAATTCCATAGTTTCCTAAGCGCACCGACAGCGCCTCTGGTTTCAAGCGTTTGCCGTGACAAGCATCGCAAGAGCGATCGACCCGATACTGTTCCAGCTTCTGTTTGATCAAATCAGAACCAGTATCGTCGTACTGGCGCTGCAACATGGAAATTACGCCCTTAAAATCTCTCCTCAAATCGCTGGCGTTGCTGTCTCGCTTCTTGCTTTCTGCGGTTTGTTTTGACTCGTTGCCGTACAAAATCACTCGCTGGTGTTCGGGCCTCAAGCGGAACCAAGGAGTGTCGATATCAAACCCGCAACTATCGGCAACGCTGCACAGTAAGGAGAGATAATAGGAGTTGTCTTTGTCTGACCAAGGGGCGATCGCACAATAAAGAGGTGCTTTCTCGTCAGGAATGACCAACTCCGGCGCAAAAGTCCGCAAACTCCCCAAACCGTGACAGTTGGGACAGGCGCCGTAGGGCGAATTAAACGAAAACAACCGGGGCGAAAGTTCTTCCATCACCGCCCCGTGCTCGGGACAAGCAAAGTTTTCGGAAAATACGATCGGTGGATTGGCTGGTTCAGAATTTTCGTCAGGCGGTAACTCTTCTACGATCGCAATTCCCTCAGAATGTCGCAAACAAGTTGCCAGAGAATCGACTAAACGCTCTTCTAAACCGGGTTTTTTAACTAACCGATCGACAACTATCTCGATATTGTGGATATGATTTTTATCTAATTCGATATTTTCCGACAGTTCTAAAATTTCTCCGTTAACTTTCACCCGAATAAATCCTTCGGAAGCTAAACTCGACAATAATTTGCGGTGAGTGCCTTTTTTTCCGCGCACAACAGGCGCCAGAAGGTGAAAGCGAGTACCGTCTGGAAGTGCCATAACTCGATCGCACATTTCATCAATTGTCTGCGGCGCAATGCAGCGATCGCAAATCGGACAGTGCGGTTCGCCAGCTCTGCCGTACAGTAATCTGAGATAATCGTAAATTTCTGTAACAGTGCCGACAGTCGATCGCGGGTTGTGAGAAGTTGACTTTTGGTCGATCGAAATAGCCGGACTCAAGCCTTCGATCGCATCCACATCCGGCTTGTCCAACTGTCCCAAAAACTGGCGGGCGTAGGCGCTGAGAGACTCAACATAGCGGCGCTGTCCCTCAGCAAAAATTGTATCGAAAGCCAGGGAAGACTTACCGGAACCAGAGACACCGGTAAAAACTATCAGTCGATCGCGCGGCAGTTCCAGATCGATATTCTTAAGATTGTGCTGTCTCGCACCGCGAATCCGAATCGTATTTTGGCTGTTGGAGTTAGAAGTCGTCACCTGATGCCCGTTGTGGGATGCACTTGGCTGGCTGTGTGAGGTTTTGGCGCGTTGGGACATGAGAGTAGTGCAAAACAGTGCTTAACCATCTTAGCGCTGCCTTTGAACTAGCTGGCATCCAAACTCAAGAATATCAAAGAATTTTAGACAGTTGATAGTTGACTGTTGAGGGTTGACTGTTGACTGTTGACAGTTGACAGTTGATAGTTGACAGTTGACAGTTGAGGGTTCAATTGGGAGCATCTCTTGTTTGAAAAAAGCATTTTTTCTTTGAGTGCGAGCGTCCCCGCTCGCGTGCTTTATAAAGCACGCGAGCGGGGACGCTCGCACTATGAAATGCAAAACTAAGATGCTCCCGTTTTATTTCCCACTGCTGTTTGCACAGGCTGCATAATGTTTACTTCCCCGACCTTGAGATTAACATCAAAGAATATTAAAAAGTTGACAGTGTGTAGGGGCGGTGCCCCCGTGCCCGCCCTATTAGTTAACAGTTGATACTTGGCAGTTGACAGTTCAGTTTTAATGCCCGCTGCTGTTTGCAGAATAGACTGCATATCGCAAACCAAGTGCACTTATGAAGTAAAATCGAGTCTAATCCTTTAATTGCTGAGGTCTGGTGCGATGCCAATTCCCAAACTTAGTGAAACGATCGTCAAAAATAACAGTTCTGAGCGATCGCTCAACCGAGCCGAAGATTATTATCTCGGTGGCAATGTTGCTAGCGCAGTCCTCCGCGGCAATATGGTGCAAGCAAAAGTATACGGTTCTCAAGTTGAACCTTACGATGTTACCTTGCCCTTTACTGATGCCGGATTAGCACCTACAGTATTCTGCACTTGTCCTTACGATGGCGATGGATGGTGCAAACACATTATCGCTACGCTGTTTTTGTGCCTGCGAGAACCAGAAAAAATTGAACGGGGCGAAACGCTGGAAGACTTGCTCTCTCGACTCAACGACGCCCAAATCTATGAGTTAATAGAGCATTTAGTGGACAACGAACCGTCACTGATAAGTGCGATCGAACTATACGTCAACTCAAACGCTGTGTCGGGGCCCACAAAGCAACCCACGAAAACACATCGGCAAAGTGCGATCGATCCTGCTCCTTTTCGGCGACAAGTGCGAGAAATTTTCCGACAAGCTCGGGATTATTGGGAGGATGAATATGGTTATGATGAAGAAGACCCGATTACAGAAGAAATTTTAGAACTGATTCAGCAAGCCCAGGAATTCAGCGAACATGGAGACGGCAAAAACGCTTTAGTAATTTTAGAAGCCATTACCTCAGGTTGTGTTGATGATTGGGACGACGTAGCAGAATATTGTTTTGACAGTGATGAAATTACTAATGTTTTAGATGAAGCTTGGACAGAAGCCATTTTGACGGCAGATCTAACTGCTGAAGAAGAAATAGATTTCGAGGTGATGTTAGAAGGTTGGAAAGATGAATGGGATTGTGATTTCAGTATGAGCTTGGAAGCTTTACGCCAAGGTTGGGACTACCCGCCACTCCAGCAGATACTAGAAGGAAACCTTACCGGACAAGGACTTTGGGCTGTCGATCCACCAGATTGCGCTCGTGACTTAACCTTGACTAGATTGCAAATTCTCGATCGGCAGAATCGCAACCAAGAATACTTATACCTAGCCAAAGCAGAAGGCTGCATTCAACAATATCTGACGATGTTAGCTCGTTTGGGGAGAATAGAAGAAGCTGTGGAAGCTGCCACAACCGAGATGACATCAGTCGAAGAAGCTTTTGCTCTAGTTCAAATTTTACAAGAAGACGGATACTCAGAAGAAGCTCTCAAGATTTGTCAAACTGGGTTGAATCTACCCGGCAAATCTACCTACAAACTGGCAGTTTGCATGAGTGACTTAGCAGATGAATTGGGTCAAAAAGAATCTGCTTTTAATGCTAAAAAGAAAGTTTTTGAAATTCAACCTTCTTTGAATGATTATCTTTCATTGCAGGAGTTATCAGGGGATAATTTGTCAACTTTGAAAGCAGATTTATTGGCAATTTTAAGAGCAACTCACAACTACAATTCTACCGAAGCGAAGGTTGATATTTTTCTGCACGAGAAACTAATTGAAGAGGCGATCGCCCTTGTTGACACATCCTACGGTTCAGAATTGGTTCATCGAGTGATGGTGGCGGCAATTCCCCATCGCCCCGATTGGGTAATCGTCAATGCTAGTCGCCGCGCTGAATCGATTCTAAATCAAATGAAATCAGCCGAGTACGATAGTGCGATCGAGTGGCTAGAAAAAGCCCGTGCTGCCTATATACAAGCTGGGCGAAATGTTGAGTGGTGTGCTTATCGCGCTCAACTGATGGAAGTACACAGTCGGAAGCGGAAATTCATGGGCTTGTTCAAAAACTCATATTTAAATTAAGTATTTGTAGCAGGGCTGTTTCATTCTCTTGTAGGGGCGGTGCCAAGAGTGCCCGCCCCAATCTCTGAAACACATACAAAATCGTGGACGAAGAGGGTAGGCACGCACCATCCACTACCCCTACAAAATCATCGTTTTCCTGAGAATGAAACAGCCCTGGTATTTGTAGGGTGCGTCGCCCTCGACAATCCTTGCATCAAAGCGACAATCTGAAAGCGACGCACCTAACACAATTCCCATCTATCAGGTGCATCGCTTCCTAGATATAACCGTGTTGACAAAGATTCGCGGACGTTGTTGGGCTTGAGCCCTTCTTAGCTTAGTGGTTATCGCTCTTTCATCACTCTAAGAAAGGAAAAATCTGACCATAATTTGATAATGCTAATGTGGTATGGCTTTGTGGAACGATTTTCTAACACCTTGCTGGCGTTAGGAGCATTTGGGAAGAGATCCTTTGCTGTCGTGTCTTCGAGAATTTACTCTCATGAAAGTGACGAAAGAGCGTTATATTGCCAATTATCCTGAAGAAAGGACGATCGCAGATTTGTGCTGTTCAAAAAATGCCATAAATTATCACATAATTCAGGGCTTGTAGATACGGTCTTGACCTTGTATCTTAAAAGAGTGAGGGCGATCGCACCGACAATCAGTCGATCGGCACTTCGATCGCAAATTCCGTACCGGAGCCCAACACAGATTCGCAAGTCAGCTTACCGCCGTGGGTTTCCTCCACAATTTGGCGGCTGATAGACAGCCCCAAACCGGTACCCTTCCCGACTCCCTTCGTAGTAAACAAATGGTCAAATATTTTCGCCCTCACATCCGGCGACATCCCTGCGCCGTTATCTTTGATGCGAATCACCACGCTGTTGTTATCCGGCGAGAGATGGGTGATAATGGCGATCGTATTAGGTACAGCCTCAACATCAGCATAACTGCGATCGCGATCGAAATCGTCAAAACAGTCGATCGCATTTGCCAACAAATTCATAAACACCTGATTCAACTGTCCCAAATAACACTTAACTTTCGGAATATTTCCATACTCCTTAACCACTTGAATCAGCGGGCGGTCTGGATTAGCTTTCAAGCGATGCTGTAAAATCATTAAAGTGCTGTCAATTCCTTCGTGGATATCCGCCGACACTTTTTGGCGGGTGTCCCCACGGGAGAACGTGCGGAGAGATGTGCTAATATTGCGAATGCGATCGCACCCAACTTTCATCGACCCCAACATTTTCGGCAAATCTTCTATAAGATACTCTAAATCGATATTCTCAGCATCCTGTGCAATTTTTGAGCTAGGATCGAGAACTTCTTCCTGATACAGTCGCAAGTGGCTAATTAAATCGCCCACAGCCGCAGTAGCTTCGGTAATATTCCCAGAAATAAAACCGACGGGATTGTTAATTTCGTGAGCGACACCAGCAACCAAATTGCCCAAAGAAGACATTTTTTCACCTTGAATTAATTGCAATTGCGCTTGTTGCAGTTCCGCAAAAGACTTTTCTAACTGTTGGGATTTTTCTTGCTCGCGCGCGTACAAACGAGCATTCTCGATCGCAATAGCGACTTGACTAACTAAAACCTTTAAAACTTCCACCCTGTCTGCGGTAAAAGCTGCTGCCGCTAACTTATTTTCCAGATAAATAATCCCTTGCAACTGGGATTGATAAATAACTGGCAAACACAGGATTGATTTAATTTCAAATTCTCGAATGTACGCATCCGCATTAAAAGGTGCAGTAACAGTCGCATCATCCAATACCAGAGGCTTTTGAGTGCGAAAAACATAGTTTATAGCAGAAACAGGCAAATCTTGACTATTTTCAAATGGTATAGATCGTAAAACTGTAGCCTGGGTATCAGTAGAATTTCCTACAGCTTCGATGTAGAGTTTATTATCTTTTAGCAGCAGCAGCGCAACTTTTTGAGCCGCCGCATTTTCTAAAATGATTGTGATTAATTTTGTCAGCAAGTTGTCCAGGACAATTTCACTGTTAATGGCTTGCGAAGACTTAATAAAAGTAGCCACATCTAAAAAATCGCCTAAACTGTTGCTGGTAGTGCTTCCAGTATTA
The DNA here is from genome assembly GCF_020883145.1 of Microcoleus sp. CAWBG27. Taxonomy (NCBI): domain Bacteria; kingdom Bacillati; phylum Cyanobacteriota; class Cyanophyceae; order Oscillatoriales; family Microcoleaceae; genus Microcoleus; species Microcoleus sp. CAWBG27. The sequence goes on along the minus strand of NZ_JAHREU010000012.1, from coordinate 89,510 downwards.
GTGCGCGTGACATCGAGGGGTCGAGTTTCTGTTGCGCGCGTTTGTGCTACTAAGAAAGGATGTCTTGATTCCAAGTGTTTAACTTTCGCTAGAGCTCCCCAGCGGATATAGCCGTAATAAGCCTTAGTCAAATATGCTTGAGAAATTATCTGTTTTCCCAGAAATTGATAGAATTCTCCGGCTAATTCATAGGCCAATGCTTCCTCTTGAATATAACCGTTTTTAGCTGCACCGGCAATTGCGCGATCGTACAAATCCATTGCTTGGGTATCATACCCCAATACCCGCGCTTTTTCCGCTGCTACCAAGTCATATTTGTGTTGATAATTCATTGGAGCATCAACAGCCCATTTTTTCATTTTATTTTGGTTCTGTACCACTTTATTTAAATATTGCTTTTGCCCCTCTTTGTCAGATTGGGAATACAAAGCTAGGAGACTGAGAGAGTAGTAAAAATTATTCAAGGAAACTAGATAAAATCCAGAAACTGATTCTTCATATTTCTCAAATAACCTTGAATTTTCTGAAGCTTGTGCATAATTGCCGAAGAAGAAATTAATCATAGATTTGGCATTACAAATAAAACAAACTAAAAAAAAGTTTTTAGTTTCAATTGCAGCCGTAACAATTTGGTCTTCATTAAACTTCTTATCTACCAAGTTACATGATTCTACAGATTCACCACGCAAAATTATGGCTGTATATCTCAATATACTAATACATTGTGAAGAGCCTTCTTGTTTAAGTTTCTGCATTAATTTTAGATACTTACTTATTTCTTCTTCAACCAGTTCGAGAGGCTCTCCCATCCACAGTTTATAAGTACAATATCCATTGACAGAATAACCAACATACGGTAAATCTCCAGTTTCGATTGCAGCTTTAAACCCTTCCATCATATAACTCAAGGCTAACTTGATATCTACTTTACGGTGCTGAATTGAACAAGTAAGTATTAGATAAACTCTACTTTTGATAGAATCAGATGGAAATCTATCTAAAAGCCTAATTGCCAATTGACCAAATTGGTATCCTAAACTAATGTCTCCTATTCCACACAAAATTGCACCATAAAAAACGTAAGCGACACTAGCATAAGGCGAATTTCCATATTTAATGGACAGCTTAACCATCATAAATACTAACAATGGTAATAGTCTGGGCTTGACCGCCATCGCGGTACCCAGAATCCCTGATAAAATTCGCATGGTTGCTTGTTTTTTAGAATCTGTCATTTCTGGCAAATTAGCTAAATCCTCAATTCCTTTCAACCCCAATCTCAGTTTTGTATTAATCAATTCCACCAATATATTCAATAAGTTGGGATTTTGAGGAAGATAAATCCCTAACAATTTTAGGACTTCCAGCCCTGTATTTACTGCTTCACTAACTCTATTTTGAACAGTATAAGACTGAATTTGCAGCTCATAAACATTGAGTTTGTCCAGTAAAGTTTTAGCCCGACTTAGAATAACATCAACTAATTCTTTTGAGATTGAATAGTTCGTATTTAAGTATTCAGCTCCCGCTGTTGATTCATAAATTGCTAACGTTAATTGATACTGACTGTCCCAACTATCCTCTGGCAATAATCCCATCGCCACCCGCAAATACCTCACAGCAGCTTCATAAGCATTCGCTGATTTTGCTTTGCGTCCCGCAGTTAAATTTAATTCGGCTAACTGCGTCTTTTCTGCTGGCTGGATAATTGTGTCAATTCCCACATTCAACTGATTGACAATATCAAAGATGTTTTCTTCTAGCTTTTCGGGTGGAGTATTGTGTAACAGTAATTGACCAATTTTTAAATGGGTGGATTGCTTTTGCTCTTCGGGAATCAACGAATATGCTGCTTGCTGGACGCGATCGTGCAAAAATTTGTAACTAACCCGCGAAGTGTCTAATTTGAGGTTTATTGATTCCGACTTATCAAAAACTAAAGGAATGCGATAAGCATCGCTCAAAGGCAAAATTAATCCTGCTTGCAAAGCTGAATCAAGTTCAGTAGCTGTAACATTCGCTGACTTTTCGCTGACAAGTGACAGCACGTCTAGAGCAAATTTATCGCCCACGCAAGCTGCTAATTTTAACACTTCTTGCGTGGTTGCTGGCAACTTTTCAATGCGAGAAGCTACGAGTTCGACTACACTTTTATCGGTGATTCCAATCGCTTGAATTTCATCAATACTCCAATCCCAGCCTCCTTTGCCTCCTAGATGAGCGAAGTTGAATCTTAAAAGGTTTTCTTGATAAAGTGCTTGTAAAAGTTGCGTCAGAAAAAAAGGATTTCCTCCCGTTTTATTGCAGATTAATTCGGCTAAATCGTTGGCTTTTTCTGTGAAATTGCTAAGAGTTTCAAAGACTAATTCCGTTACATTTTCTAACTCCAGGGGTTGCAATACAATATTGTTGACAACCGTACCTGTTTTTTCAATCTCTTCTACTGTCTGAATTAACGGATGAGTCGGGCTGACTTCATTGTCTCGATAGGCGCCGATCAGCAACAAATATTGCTGGTCGGGGTCAGTTATCAGTGTTTGCATCAACTTTAATGTAGCTGAATCTGACCACTGCAAATCGTCTAAAAAGATAACTAGCGGGTGTTCTTTTTGGGCGAAGACGCGAATAAATTCTTTGAATACGCGATTGAAGCGATTTTGCGATTCTACAGGGGAGAGTTCTGCTACTTCTGGCTGTTTACCGATAATCAATTCAACTTCCGGAATTACATCGGAAATTACTTTGCCGTTAGTTTCCAAAGCTGTTAAAATTTTAGTGCGCCATGTTTCTATAGCAGCAGTGCTTTCTGTGAGCAATTGGCGCAGCAGCGAGTTAAATGCTTGAATTAATGATGCGTAGGGAATGTTCCGTTTGAATTGGTCGAATTTGCCGCTGATGAAGTAACCTTTTGAGCGAGTTATTGGTTTGCTAACTTCGTTGACGACTACTGATTTGCCGATGCCCGAATAACCGGATACTAGCATTAGTTCGCTTTGGGAACGGGCGGGTTTTTCTGTATTTTGGTTGGGTGGCAAAGATTCGGGCGAAAGGGTTTCGGCGTTGGGGGGGGCGGGTTTTTCTGTATTTTGGTTGGGTGGCAAAGATTCGGGCGAACCCGCCCCTACACGTTCAAAGGCTGCTAATAGTTCGTTGACTTGGTTTTCTCTACCGTATAATTTTTGGGGTATTAACAATTGGCTGAGAATGTCTAAGCGTCCGGGGATAAAATCGATTATTTCTCCTGTTGCTTCTAACTGATGCAAACAATTTTCTAAGTCTGCCAATAATCCGGCTGCACTTTGATATCTATCTTCGGCATTTTTTGACATCAATTTCATGACTATTCCTGAGATTGATGTGGGAATTTCCGAATTGATTTGAGCGGTCGAAATTGCTTGAGTTGCGATGTGGCTGTAAACTATTTCTAAAGCGTCTTTACTCGGAAATGGCAGTTCACCTGTCAGCATTTCATACAGGGTAATTCCGAGGGAATAAAAGTCGGTGCGGTAGTCGAGGGTGCGGTTCATTCTCCCGGTTTGTTCGGGAGACATATAAGCTAATGTGCCTTCGACGGAGTTGGGATTGTTAAATTGTGGGTTTTCTTTGTTTAGTTTTGTCGCAATCCCGAAGTCGGTGAGTTTAACTTGTTTTGTTTGGGAGTTGATAATGATGTTGCTGGGTTTGATGTCTTTGTGAATAATCTGATTTTGGTGCAGGTATTCTAAGGCTTTGACGATTTGGATGGCGATGTTTAAAGTTGCTAGCAAACTCAGCCTTGCTTTTTCGAGTAGTTGTCCGAGAGACTCGCCGCCAAAGTCCTCTAAAACTATGCCTAATCGGTGGTTAAAGGTTTTGAGACTGATGGCTTTGACGATTTGTTTGCTATCTAAATTTTGGCGGATTTGATATTCGTGTTTGAGGCGGGTAATGGCTTCGAGTGTGGGATATTCGGCTTTGAGAACTTTAAGAATTGTTGCGGACTTGTCGCTCGCTCTCTGTCCGCGATAAATAATTGTTTCGGCACCTTCGTGCAGGGTAGAATGTATTTGGTATTCTGAAAGAATTTGCATAGGTTTATTTTAAAAATATATGGCATCTAATTTAGCCTAGGCTAGCGCTAATTTAGGGAAAATTTATGTGATGCCGATCGCAATTTTTGACGCTACAAATCACAAGCAACGTACAAAAGTTTGCTGAAAACCTTGCTGGGTCAGGCTTGCACTCATCAATAGACATTTTGTAGGGTGCGCCGCAGCGCACCTTACTCGTAGTAATTGCTGTTTGAGTTAGCGATTTTCAATCTTGTACGACCGTAACTTCACTGATATGAACAATTGCTTCGGGTTCCGGTAAAATACGGACGCGGGCGAATTTTAAACCGCTGACTCCTTGCAGTGATTCTACCATCCCCGTCTGCACTTTTGCTTCTACCCAACCTTCGCGAGACAAGTAGCGCAAGTATTGTTGGTACTCTTCCCATTCGTCTTCGGTTGAATAAACTACGGTTAGCATTCCTGATTGGGTGATTCGCTCTTGTGCGTCTTTGTCAACGGCTTTTTCGATGCGCTTTTTGACGAGTTCGTAGCGGATGTCGCGCGTGCCTTTGACATCAAACATTTTTTCGGTATTTTCATTATGAAAAATGTCGATGGTGGTATTTTGTACTAAGACTAAATGGGCTAGTTCCATGTTAATTTGAGACTCGGCTTGCAGGCGAAAAACTGTGCGACCGCAGTCGCAAATTGCTCGCAGTTGTTCGTAACGCAAACTGTGCAAATGAAATTGGCTGAATTTGGGATCGATCGCCTTTCCGACATATATCATGTGATCCATGCCGTCGGTGCATTCGATGTCGCAGTAGTGGGGGAGGATTTGCTGCATTTTTTCTTGCCAGCGGGCCCAGGTTTCTTGGAGTTTGGTGCTGATTAGGTTTAACATTTGATCGTAGCGGTTACGATCGCCATAAACGCAGTTGTGTTCGTTATCGCAGGCGGCTTGGTAAGCTTCAACTGCGGCCTGAACCGTGGGGCTACACTGCACAAAGTAGTCAAAATACACTTCTAAACGCTCGTTTAAATATTCGGCTGCTCGCACCTCCATATCGACTGTGACTTTTTCTTTTAAATGCTCGATGTAGTCGAGCAAGTCGAGCCGCAGTTGCTCGCCGAGGTGGGTAGTTTGTGCTTGACAAACGGCATCGGCTATGGCTAAACCTAAGCGGAATTGTTCGAGCAAATCTGTTTGAATGGCTCGGTTTCTTTCGTCGCTGGAACCGCGAATGTCAGAAATTCCGTAGAGGGGATGAACGTCTGCAAATACGATCGTCTCTTGGGGGAGTCCCCAACTTCGCCTTTCTGCTTCTTGGGCGAAGCGCCACTCGACTGCGGGATGAATGTTGTGAATGTGGGTAAACCGCTGCTGGATGGCTTGCCGCAGGGCTGCAATGAAGGCGGGAATGAGTTCTTGGGCGTGTTGGGCGTCAATGTTGTTGAAGTGGTTTGCCCGATCGCACAACAGCCCCACAACGCCCAAAATCCGCAGCCCGCAGCCCTCGCGGGTGACTGATTTGACTACCAGGGGTACCAGCAGCATCGATTGAGCGCCCATTTTCCGCAAAGTTCGCTCGCACTCGGTGCGGCACTCGCGACGCAAGTCTGGGACGTTCCAAACTTGATTTGCTGCGGTAGCCTTGAAAAAGTGAGAAGTTTCTAGGGACTCCATTGAATAAGCAACCGGCTGCAAATGATGGCCGTCTTTAGCAACTAATAGCTGTACCTGTTCGCCGTCGGGGCGCAACAGCAAAGTGCCGTCAGCATTAAAGAGCGATCGCAAATAGCGATCGATTCTCTCAAATTTGTCAGGGCGCAGCATGGAATCGCGATCGATCAATAACTGAGTCAGGCGGCGAATTTGCTCCTGTACCGTGACATCAAAACCTTCTAGCAGCAGCAAACCTTCGATGCGGTAATTATCTAAATTTAGTCGATCGGCTAAACTTCCCAATTGATTGGGCTGCATCAGCCAAGCTTCCCGTTCTGCAACAGGCATTAAATTTAAGGGAAGATCTGCAAATTCATCTTTTTTTGAATTAATCTGAGTAATTTTCAACTGTTCCGAACCCAGCCAAAATTCAATAAATCTAGATTCATCCTGTTGCGGATTTTTAATGCTCACCGTGACAGGTTCATCTAGCACCCGCAAACCATCGAGGCTTATTTCATAAAATTGCTTAAATACCCAGTGTAAAAGGTGGCGGCGGTACAATTGTTCTACTATTTTTGCATCACAATCCTCGAACAGTTCTAGCAAAGAGATCCCAGTTTCTGTAAACCAACCGTTATGAGATTGAGTTACCAAAGGCGTTCCCTCCCAGCCCGCCAAGCGACAAAATGCCGCGTTAGCGTAACGCAGAGCAAAAGTTCCCGGTTCCATCACTGCGATTAAAACGCGGCGATCGCCCAGAAATTGAAACAATCGCTCTAAATCTTGTTTCCAAGTTTTCAAGCGTTCAATTTCAGCAGATTGACTCGGTACTTGAGCCGTCAAAGCTTCGAGTAGCTGTTCCACGTCTGGTTCGTTGGGCAGATGCTCACTGTCTTGCTCTGTCGCAATGATATCTGGATCTGCCGTTGGCAGTGATTTTACGGAGTTGTTATTGTTTTGAGAGGAAGATGATTTGGGAGTAGGCATGAGTAAAACACCTGAAAGCGGTAGATTTTGTTAAACAATGTGAGCGATCGGCGATTTATGGATTTGTCAAAAAATTAGAGCCTGTTTGTAAAGTTTGTGTGTATGTATCCGAAACTAAGTATTTTCTCGGACGATCTGTCCCTAAATTTTTACTTTTCTTCACAAACAAGCTCTGAGTCTTGACGTTATAAGTGATATTAACGTGTTTGCGACCTGGCTGGTAACACCCATTATAAGTGGTGTGCCGTAGTGGATAGTGTCAGCGACTAATGCTATAGCGGTTCTCAGAAAGATCGGGTACGTTGTTGGGCTTCAGCCCTCTTAGTTTATGTGGTTATAGAAGCTGTCAGTCATACTTCATCTTTTTGAGAAAGGCTATATTTGACTTAGAGGCGAGATATATGGCAACTTTCCGTTGAATGAAGAACAGGCCCGGTAATTGGGCATTGAGAATTGAATTGGTAATTGGTAATTGGCAAGTGGCAAGCAGGTTGCGAGGCACTAATTTAGCCAATCAAACTTTGCAAAAAGCCACTAAAGTTGCTATTTGGCAATAAAATAATTAAAATATATAATACAGGTAGGAGCACTTTTGAAAGGACATATCTATGGCTTTAACGCTTAACAATCTCATCAGCGATTTCAATGGATTTCCTGTATTTGCTGGCGGCGGGCCGCGTCTTTTGGGATTCGCTACATCAGATGACATTGACGTAAACGATGGAAATTTGTCGTCTTTTCCCTGGGGAGTTTGGGGACTAGACGGCAACGATACGATCGCAGGTTCGTCGGATTCCAACGAGCGCCTGTTAGGGAATAATGGGGACGATATTATCGGTGGTGGTGGCGGAAATGACATCATTTACGGCGGTAAAGGTAACGATGGTGTGGATGGAAATGATGGCAACGACGTAGTTAGGGGCGACAGCGGCAACGACCTGATCTTTGGGGGGGCCGGGAACGATATCCTGCGGGGAGGGCAAGGAGACGACGATTTAGACGGCAATGACGGCAACGATTTCTTGGCGGGCGATCGGGGAGTGGACGTGCTCACAGGAAGCCTTGGTGCGGACGTATTCGTCCTCAGAAGCAACGAACAGTCTGGAGTCAATGGAGCCGATATCATTACCGATTTTAACTTTGACGAGGGCGATCGTATTGGTTTGACAGATGGTTTAACAGAATTAGACCTCATCTTCACTGACGACAACTTGATTGCTTACGACAATGACGGAATTATCAACGACATGGTGATTGAAAACGCCATAAATGGACAGATTGTGGGGATAGTTTTAAACACGAATAACTTTGAACTTACTGGTGCTTTTGAACAAGCTACTCCGTTTGCTTTGGCCGTAAACGGTTCTCAGTTCCAGTTTTTAGCTTAGTTATTTGTAGGCGGATTTGAGGGGCGATTTCCTACGGGATGGCTGCACTTCACGGGCTTTTTTTGAGTGGGAACATCGGAGCGCTCGCTGGTGTTAACAAATCTTTCCCGCAGTCCGACAATCCGGCAGGGGTTTAAACCCCTGCCGGTATTTCGGGCCCGAGCGATATTATTGAGATTTCATTGAGAGATTGTTCATGCTAATTTAGAAGTAGCAACTCACACTCGGGGAAAATACAAATGACCGCTACAACTCACCCCCAATTGACTGCACTCCCAGAACAGCGGTTGATTTTGCCGCTATCAATGACTTGGGAGCAGTTCAAAGCTCTGGATTCCTTGCTAGAGTACACTCGCAGTGTTCGCTTGTCTTACCTCGACGGATATGTAGAAATTATGACACTTTCGCCGGAACACGAAACTATTAAATATCTGATGGCAGGAATGTAAAGAAGCTTTGAAAGTGTTTCGGGACGCAGTTCGAGCTTCCTAACCTAGAATATCTACAACTAAAATATGGCGAATGTACGAAATGTACGAAATGTACGAAAAATCGCGATCGACTGAAAACCTCCTCCAGCGTTTCTGGTTTTCAGACGTTTTATTTTCATATATACTATTCGGAGTATAAAAAATCTTAGTCTTCAGCAATCATCTATGAATAGCGGTTATTCGCGCTTTGATTCCCTCACCAGCATCCTAGCAGGAACAGTAACGGTAGCCGGAATAGTCGTCTTTGCAGCAGCACCAGTTTTCGCAAAAACTCCCCAAGAAATTGCCCAAGTAGCGATTTCTGTCACCGTTCAAATTAACGGTCAATCTTCAAATGGAGTGAGTAGTGGGACTGGATTTATTATTGCTAAACAAGGTACAACTTATACTGTACTTACAGCTAACCACGTTGTTTCTAATGCTAAGTTTACCTATACAATTCGCAGTTCTACGGGAAAAGATCATCAAGTAATCCGTGTAGTTCGCTTGCAAAAAAGTGACAATGATGCAGATTTAGCCGTCGTCACATTTAACAGCACAGAATCTTATCCAGTCGCAACTTTAGGCGATTCGGAACAAACGACTGTTGGTACGCAAATTTTTGTGTTTGGCTATCCGGCGAATAGTCTGGGAAATAGGTACGGAACTCAGCGCAATTATGAGTTTTCACCGGGCTATGTTACCAGTCGTATTCCGATTCATAAACGCGGTTATACATTGCGCTATAATGCTGTAACTAAAGGTGGAATGAGTGGAGGCCCTGTATTTGATGGGGAAGGGCGCGTTGTTGGGGTTCATGGAGAGGGGGAACTAGATTTTGCCACCAATAATGCTGGATCGTCTATAGATCAACTGACTACCAAGACTGGTTTTAATTCAGCGATTCCAATCAATACTTTTTTGGCTAAATTGTCGGATGCGGGATTAAATCGATCGACTCTTTCCATCAATACGTCTCCAACCGCGAATGCACCTCTGAAACTGAACAATCCCAACGATGCTAAAACTTATTACGTTCGGGGTTTAACTCGGTTTGACAAGGGAGATTTGTCAGGGGCTGTAGCAGATTTTAACCAAGCAATTCAAACTCAATCGGATTATGTGGATGCTTATTTCTATCGGGGACTTGCTTATTTTGATTTGAGAAATTTGCCCAATAGTATCGCTGATTATAGCAAAGCGATCGCCCTTAATGCCAGTTATGTCGATGCTTACTACAATCGGGGGCTGGTTTTGTCAGCAATCGGAGATAAACCGGGGGCGATCGCCGATTATACTCAAGTCATCCGCTTGGATCGAAACTTTGCACCAGCTTACAACAACCGAGGATTGGCGCTTTCAGACTTGGGCGATCAAAAAGGGGCGATCGACGATTTCAATCAAGCGCTGCAAATTAATCCCGGTCGCGCTAACACTTATTTTAACAGAGGATTGGCGCTGTTTCGCATCAATAACGATCGCTCTGCCTTAGCTGATTACACTCAAGCAATTCAACTCAATCCCAGTTATGCCAAGGCTTTTGCTAACCGAGGAATTACGTTGGTGAGAATGGGAGACAGACAAGGGGCGATCGCAGATTTGCAGCAAGCGGCTCGTTTATTTAAGGCTCAAGGAATGAATGCAGATGCTCAAAAAGCATTAGATTTAATTGGTCAATTGCAAAAATAGCCCACCGAATGGAATTCGGGGCTACACAAACAAAATAAAGCCCCGCCGAATGGAATTCGGGGCTACACAAACAAAATAAAGCCTACGCGGACTGAAAATCTCTTTAATTATTCATTCCGCGCAGGCGGAATTGGTTTGTGTAGACGCGGTTTCAACCGCCGAATTTTATTCCAAAAATCTCCTTGATTCTTCATTCCGCGAAGGCGGAATTCGTTTGTGTAGACGCGGTTTCAACCGCCGAATCCCTTCGTGTGTGTAGATGCGGTTTAAACCGCCGCATTTGATTCAGAAAATCTCCTTAATTCTTCATTCCGCGGAGGCGGAATTCGTTTGTGTAGACGCGGTTTCAACCGCCGAGTCCAATCGAAATCAGACCCGATTATTACACCCTTTCCCCTAAAACCTCACCGTCACCAAAATCACCCGCCGAGGCTGATTTTCCGCTTCAATAGTATACTCAACCCGCCCAAAACCTTTCGGCCCCGGTTCAACTAGATCGTAGCGAGATATCACCGTACCCGCCGCTGTATCGTATTGAGCAAAAACAGCACCGGGATTCCTCCCAGCAGACGCATCCGCATCCCCTCCCCAAGAGATATTATCATCTATTCGCGATCGAGTTGGCAATACAGAAGCCGCGATTTCAGGAGGTGTTAGTCTTTGATCGGCTAAGACTCTTTGAGCGTTATGAATCGCGCACATTGTCGGTCCGGAAATTTTGGAATCGCTGTATTGATCTTCCCACTTTTGTACGAAGCCAAAGCCAACATTCGGGCCGACTTTATCCTGTCTTTGCCGGCCCCACAGCCGACTTACAAATAGAGTACCATCCTCCGAACTCTTACCAATTTGAGCTAACTCGGTTCTATTTTTGGTAAAATTACGATTGATAAATTCTTGGTCAGCAGTACGAATTCTCTTAACGGCATTTGGGTTTATGTCAGAGCGAACATTAGTATTTCCTTGCAATATGGGTGATAGAAGACCGGGGATAGGCTGTGCTCCACAATATTTTTGAATGCCGTTGAAAACGCGATCGGCTGATAAAGCACTAATGGGAAATTCTAGGGAATAAGCCTCAGCAGGTTTGGGAAAAAAGATGCCCGATGTGGCGGAAGCAGCAAAAGAAGCGCCACCCCAGATGACGATCCGATTAAATTGACGGCGGCTAATACTCATAATTTATTTACTACCTGGAGAGCTGGCCCCCGGCTCAACTTGAGCTTTCATAAAGAAGTACGCATAGCGACAATTTGTTGCCCGAGCACAAAATACTTCTATTGCTAGACTTTTGCCATTACTAATATTTACTAGCATTGTATGTACTTTACCTCGATCGCCAGTGCGAGAAGCTACTTGATTTCCGTCTACATAAACATCTATTCGTGCTGGTGGGGAGTTGTCGGTGTCAGGAATCGCAAACTCCAATCGGAGAGAAGCGGGGCCGCCAGGAAGCCTACAAGTTATAGCGGTATCAGGGCTAATATATAAAACAGTGGTGTAAATTTGTCTGCCTACAGAAATATCTCGCTTATCAGAACTCCAGCTACCTGATCGCTTAACACATTGAAGGTCTTCCAAAGGAATGGGACGCTGGGCCTGGGCCACTTGTGCCCCAACTGTCGCTAAAGTAAAAGACAACACCCCAGCCGACAACAAACCGCTGAGCCACCGATCGCGCTTCATAAAAATATCCTGCTAATACCTTAATGAACTAATATAAAGGATGAGCTGTGTAGGAAAAATCCTGACTTTAGATAGATGACAAAATCAAAAATGTCACACTTGTACGAATTGTCAGGTATAATGAATAACGTAAACTCCAGCTTTTCCCGAATCTATGGATATTGCAGAAGTCTTAACACTGGCAGATCAGCTAATTTTTGCTAAGACGGGAAAGCATTTAGATTACGTGCAAGATGCTATTCTGCGGGGGACATTAGAAGAGGCAACTTACACGCAAATTGCTCAAGAACTTTACTCAAGTCCAAGTCATGTCAGAAATGTCGGATCGAACCTTTGGAAAACACTTTCTAAAGGATTGAAAAAAGATATTACTAAAAACAATTTTAGGGCTGTATTAGAAAATAGTAAAATTTATAATTATCAATCAGCAATCGTTGGCGAAAATGTAACAGTTGGTGAGAATGTAACAGTTAATCATAACCTTAACATTTGTCCTGAAAAAGCCCGATCGCCCAAAACACCCAAAAACCCCGAACCAACAGCAAAACAGCCCCGCATCGACATAGGCGACGCACCAGAAATCTCCACATTTTTCGATCGCACATCCGAACTATCCACCCTCGAAAACTGGATTTCAAGCCGCACCCGCCTCATCACCATCCTCGGCTTATCCGGTATTGGCAAAACCGCCCTGACACTCCAACTAATCCCGCAAATTCAACACGAATTCGACTGCATCATCTGGCGCAGCCTCCACAACGCGCCACCCCTCCAAACACTCCAAACCGACTTAATTAAATTCCTCTCCCAACAGCAAGAAACTAACCCCCCCAACCCCCCCTTATCAAGGGGGGGCGAAGAGATTCACCCTCCTTCTCCAAGGCGCGGCGAAGAGATTCAACCTCCCTCTCTTTCTCCCCCCCTTAGCAAGGGGGGGCTGGGGGGGGTAATCCACCATTTACGATCGCATCGCTGTCTCATCATCCTCGATGACGTGCAAACAATCTTCAGCAGCCAACAACTAGCAGGAAACTACCAACCCGGCTATGAAAACTACGGCACATTCTTCAAACAAATAGCAGAATCATCTCACAACAGTTGCTTAATTTTGCTTAGTTGGGAAAAACCCAGAGAAATTGCAGCATTAGAAAGCCAGCAGAAAAGTTGTCAAACATTGCAACTCAATGGTTTAGGAGAATCAGCGCGAGAAATATTCACAGAAAAAGGCTTAGCAGAATCAGAAAAATGGTCAGAATTAATCGAGATTTACCGAGGAAATCCCTTGTGGTTAAATACAGCCGCCGCTGCAATTCAAGACTTATTTAACGGCAAGATTTCGGATTTTCTATCCTATGATAGCTTAGTTTTAGGAGACTTAGAATATTTATTAGACAAACATTTTCAGCGGTTGTCAGACTCCGAAAAACAAGTAATGTCCTGGTTGGCAAATCAAAACAAAGCAGTCGAAATCTCAAAAAAGCCAGCCCTCCTCGAATTATCTCCTTCAGAATTCCTAAAAGCCGTCGAATCCTTGAGACGGAGGTTGTTAATCGAAAAAGTCCAAAAGGGCGATCGCACCCTGTTTGCAGTCCAACGGGCGATCGCAGAATACTTAAACAGTTGACAGTTGACAGTTGACAGTTGACAGCGAAGTGATAAGAACGGAGATTTAAACTCCGTTCTTATCACAATCTGCCGACCTGAGTAAGGGCTTCAAACCCGTGCTATTCGTTGAAAAGTCACATTTTATAACTTCAAAAACATCCAAATTCATCAGCGTTAATTCGCGTTCATCAGCTATTAAAAAATTAAAAATACAACTTTTAGCAAAACATTAATCCAAACAGCCCCGTTTAGTCCTAAAATAAAAAAGACTGACTAGCCAACAAAGCCCTATGTTTGAAGCCCTTGCCGATCGACTCGAATCCACCTGGAAAAAACTGCGCGGACAGAATAAAATCTCCGAATCCAACATCCAAGACGCCATCAAAGAAGTCCGCCGCGCCCTCCTGGAAGCCGATGTCAACCTCCAAGTCGTCAAAAACTTCGTCGCAGAGGTAACGGCCAAAGCACAAGGCGCAGAAGTCGTTTCAGGCGTCCGTCCCGACCAACAATTCATCAAAATCGTCCACGACGAACTCGTCCGCGTCATGGGGGAAACCAACGTACCCCTCGCCACCGCCGAATCCGGGCCCACCGTCATCCTGATGGCTGGTTTGCAAGGAACCGGGAAAACCACAGCTACCGCCAAACTAGCCCTGCACCTCCGCAAGCAAAATCTTACCGCACTGCTAGTCGCCACGGACATTTATCGACCAGCCGCGATCGACCAATTGCTCACCCTCGGCAAACAAATCGATGTACCCGTATTTGAACTAGGTACTGATACCGATCCCGTAGAAATTGCCCGCCAAGGCATCGAACACGGCAAACAACTAGGCGTCGATACAATCATCGTCGATACAGCAGGCCGCCTGCAAATCGACCAAGACATGATGGCCGAATTGGCCCGCATCAAACAAACAGTACAACCCCACGAAACGCTGTTAGTTGTTGATGCCATGACCGGCCAAGAAGCAGCAAATTTAACCCGCACCTTTCACGAACAAATCGGTATTACGGGCGCAATCTTAACCAAATTAGACGGCGACAGCCGCGGCGGTGCAGCTTTGTCAGTGCGGCAAATATCCGGCGCGCCGATTAAATTTGTCGGTGTCGGCGAAAAAGTAGAAGCCTTGCAGCCATTTTATCCCGATCGCATGGCATCGAGAATCCTCGGTATGGGCGATGTCTTGACGCTAGTCGAAAGAGCGCAAGAAGAATTCGACATCGCCGATGCCGAAAAAATGCAAGAGAAAATGCTCACGGCAAAGTTTGACTTTACCGACTTTCTCAAGCAAACCAGATTGCTCAAAAACATGGGTTCCCTCGGCGGCATCATGAAAATGATTCCGGGGATGAACAAACTCACCGACGAACAAATGCGGCAAGGCGAAGTGCAGTTAAAACGCACGGAAGCCATGATTAATTCCATGACAACTGAAGAACGCCGCAATCCCGAACTTTTAGCAAGTTCTCCATCCCGCCGCCGCCGCATCGGCAAAGGCGCAGGCTACGCAGAAAACGACGTAACAAAACTCGTCAGCGACTTCCAAAAAATGCGTACCATGATGCAGCAAATGAGTCAAGGTAACTTTACAGGAATGGGAGGATTGCCGGGAATGCCGGGAATGCCAGGAATGCAGGGAATGCAGGGAATGGGCGGCCAGAAGAAAAAGAAAAAAAACAAGCCTAAAAAAGGTTTTGGTCAGTTGTAAAAAATATTTTGTAGTGAGGACTTCAGTCCTCTCTTTGATGCGGACTGAAGTCCTCACTACAAACCTAAAGCAACATTTTTGAATAAGGTTTTGGTCAGTTGTAAAAAATAGTTTGTAGTGAGGACTTCAGTCCTCTCTTTGATGCGGACTGAAGTCCTCACTACAAACCTAAAGCAACATTTTTGAATAAGGTTTTGGTCAGTTGTAAAAATATAGTTTGTAGTGAGGACTTCAGTCCTCTCTTTGATGCGGACTGAAGTCCTCACTACAAACCTAAAGCAACATTTTTGAATATAGTTGTCGGGGGCGGTTTATATATATCTGGGTTGGGTGCATTTATTTTTTTTGCGAACCTGCTCTTACAATTTGTCTTAATCGACTTGCCAGTTTCTACCTAAAAAAGTCTGGAATTGAATATGGTACAAACATTTACTGAACCACAAACTATATCTCTAGAAGTGCCGAATTCGATCGCCCTTTTAGTCACCGGCGAGCAATTTGAGGCCCTAACACTGGCAAATCCAGACTTGAGATTAGAAAGAACCGCACAAGGAGAATTAATAGTGAATCCACCCACCGGAGGCGAATCAGGCAATAGCAACCTCAGCATCAGCGGACAACTCGATCGCTGGTGCGAATTAAATGAGGATTTAGGAAAAGGATTTGACTCTTCTACTGGATTCATCCTTCCTAACGGTGCTCGCCGTTCTCCCGATGCTTCCTGGGTGAGTCGAGCTCGCTGGGAAGCACTAACACCAAAAGAACGAAAAGGCTTTGTTCCGCTGTGCCCCGATTTTGTAGTAGAGTTGCGCTCGGCATCTGATAGTCTGTCCACCCTGCAAGCGAAGATGCGGGAATACATCGACAACGGTGCGAGATTGGGCTGGTTAATTGACCCCCAAAACCGGCGGGTAGAGATTTATCGACAGCAAGCAGAAGTAGAAATATCGATCGATCCAGCCGAGTTATCGGGTGAAGACGTATTGCCGGGATTTGTGTTGAATTTAAGGCGAGTTTGGCGTTAAATTTCCTGTACGCCCCATACCAGAAGATGGCGCCCGAGTCCGGCCCAGAGAGATATTTGGCTTTGTAAGGCCACGATATATGTACCTGTTGCCTTACAGCTTTTTGTGCGATGCTTTTTCAGTGCCATCAAGTTCTGACTGCGAACAAGGGACATCATGGGTTTTACAGAACTTTACTTGGGTTGACGGCGATCGACCAACAATAAGCTTTAGACTTTTAAACAAACGTCGCGAATCCCAGAAATCCGGACTTTAATCTACCGTAAAAAAACATTATGTTTCCAACTCACCGCCCCCGCCGCCTCCGCAACCATCCCCAACTCCGCCGGATGGTACGCGAAAATATCTTGACAACCAGCGATTTAATTTACCCCCTATTTGCCGTACCGGGGGAAGCTTTTGCTAAAGAAGTTACCTCGATGCCCGGAGTTTACCAGCTATCGGTAGACAAAATCGTAGAAGAAGCAAAAGAAGTTTACGATCTCGGTATTCCCGCGATTATTTTATTCGGCATTCCCGCAGACAAAGATACAGACGCGACAGGTGCTTGGCACGACTGCGGCATCGTCCAAAAAGCGACGGCAGCAGTTAAAGCAGCCGTACCAGATTTAATTGTCATGGTCGATACTTGTCTGTGCGAATATACGAGTCACGGTCACTGTGGCTATTTAGAAGTCGGAGATTTAAGCGGCCGAGTTTTGAACGATCCGACGCTAGAATTGCTGAAAAAAACTGCCGTTGCTCAAGCTAGAGCTGGTGCAGATATTATTGCACCTTCGGGAATGATGGACGGTTTTGTGGGAGCAATTCGCGAAGGATTGGACTCGGCTGGATTTGAAGATATTCCCATCATGTCCTACGCGGCAAAATATGCCTCAGCTTATTATGGCCCGTTCCGGGATGCAGCGGATTCGGCTCCGCAATTTGGCGATCGGCGCACCTATCAAATGGATCCAGGAAATGGCCGCGAAGCTCTCAAAGAAATTGCTCTCGACATTGCTGAAGGTGCGGATATGCTAATGGTTAAACCCGCTTTAGCGTACATGGACATTATCTGGCGCGTCAAGGAAGCCACTAATTTGCCAGTTGCAGCTTACAACGTTTCTGGAGAATACGCGATGGTGAAAGCCGCCGCCCTCAACGGTTGGATTGATGAAGAAAGAGTGGTGATGGAAACCTTGACAGGATTCAAGCGTGCTGGTACCGATTTGATTTTGACTTATCACGCCAAAGATGCCGCCCGCTGGCTGCAAAACTAATTCACTCGATTTGAGATTTGAGACGAGAGTATTGACTCCACAGTCCAATTTTTTTGGTACTACGGTTGTCAATACTTTTTTTGATAAAATTTTGAGCCATCATATCAAATCCGATTGCATCATCCTGTCTTCATCTCCATCTTCTCTCTCTGTGTTCTCTGCGCTCTCTGTGGTTAAATCATTCCGATAGAACCGGAAACGATATGACACACCATACAAGCCACTGTCAACAAAAAAGATGACCCAATCTTAAATCTCAAATAGTACCACTTATGACTGGAAAACTTTGAGTCAAAAACTTTTCACAAACTTTATACAAAAAAGTATTAATAATTACGGAAATTAGTTGCGTTTTGTGTATAAATAAAAATAGTTTTGTAAGTCGGGAATTCAATTATCGAGCGTTCCCAAGCAAAATCAACTTTCAGTCCAGCAAGACAGTAAAAGTAACACAGTTTAGATAAAACTTCAAGGCACATTGAGCATGACATCAACGACTAGAGATTCGAGTCACATTCAATTTTGCACAAGTCGCGATCGCGCAGACATCGCGCAAATCCAAGAACTATTTAAAGCCGCGGCCTTTTGGGCGAGGGCGCGCAAGATAGAAGATTGGGAAATTGCGATCGCCAACAGCGAACCAGTTGTGACAGTTTGGGATGGCCCGCAGGCGATCGGCTTTGCCAGGGCCACCTCAGACGGCATCTATCGAGCCACCATCTGGGATGTCGCCATTCATCCAGATTACCAAGGTGCAGGACTCGGCCGCAAATTAGTGCAAACTGTCTTGAGTCACCCTCGGATGTGCCGAGTAGAGCGAGTTTACCTGATGACAACTTACAAACAAAGCTTCTACGAGCGCATCGGTTTTCAGCATAACGCCAGCACCACAATGGTACTTGAAAATCAGCTCCTAGAAGAGAATATCGAATTAGAAATTAGCAAAGGCGAATTGCTAACTGCTATTTGCTAAACCAGCACAAAAGTCGCACCAAAATCTATAAATAGTATGGCGTGCTATTCACACCATACTATTTACAAATAATTCACCGAATAGCCGGGGTTTGAAGCCCTTACTCAGGTCGGCAGATTGTGATAAGAACGGAGTTTAAATCTCCGTTCTTATCACTTCGCTGTCACAGGTCAACTGTCAACTGTCAACTGTTTAACTCTTCCCTCTTCCCGACCTCCATTAAATCCCTTTATTTAATCCGTTACATCCGCTACCAAATCCGTTGCCGCACTTCCTTCTTCACAAACTTGCCAAAGGAATAGAACACTGAGTGCGGTTAAAATTGGACTCTTCCGACTCAGAAGGCACAGCCAAAACTTCCAACTTTCCCTTCATCAAAGTTAAAAGTGTCTGATTCATCAACAACCTCATGCCAGAAGAGACGTGAGAATTATCGCTGCTCTTAGTAGCATCCGACTCCAAATCGTGCTTCAGCAAATCCCAAGATTCGCTCCAAGCACTAACCGAGCGCTGATCGTCCACCCAAATATGAACGCATCCAGATTCCGGCGAAGAATGTGCAGAAACAGAAATACTTCCCTCCTCCATCTGAGCAATAGCAGTATCTATCAAATTGACTAAAACTTGCCTAAATCTCGGCAAATCTGCCAATACATAAATCCCCGGATCGGGCGGTAATATCTCCAAACGAATGCTGCGATTAGCAGCTTGTAAGTAAGTTAAATCATCAATTTCATCAAAAACCTTAGCTAACTGAATCGGCTCAACATCCATCTTGTCAGTGCCGTGTTCAGTTTTAGCAACAGAGATAATTTCATCTATCAATTTCACCAGCTTGAGTGCTGCACCGTGAGCTTGTTCGACAAACTCTCGTTCCTCAGCAGGATCGTCGCACAAATCCGACAGAATTAATTGCAGCGTACCAATCATAGTGCTGAGGGGCGATCGCAACTCGTGAGAAGTTCGAGCCAAAAAGCCCGCCTTAAATAGACTCATCTCCGATGCCATCTGATAAGCCAATTGAGTTTGCTTCAGTTGATCGGAAAGGGCATCAAACTTCTCTAAATCATTTTCTTGAGGAGTAGGAGGCACATAGGGAGCAGGTTCTGGCTGTTGCGAGCTTTTTTGCTGCCTGCGCCAAATCAAACTGCTTCCGAAACCCAGTCCGAGTCCCATACCTAAATATATCAAGTCGCTCCAGCCGATCGGCGCCATATTACTTTGCCTAGGAGTTTAGCTTTTAGCATTCTAGCTCGATCGCGCCTTGTCGCAATATTTCCCAACCGCCACCAGTCCATTTAGCCACAGTCGAAGGCAAACTCGAAGCCGTCGGCGCGGTTGGCGCTGTTGCTAATTCAGTAGCAACTAATGTCAAGACTTCGGGAAACTGCGCCTCAATTTCTGCCACCGACAACCGAGGCGCTTGGCCCGATAAATTAGCGCTGGTAGTAGCCAAAGGGCCTGTCTGCCCTAAAATCTGGAGTGCAAGGGGAAAATTAGGCACTCGTATTCCGATCGTAGTGCGATCGATCGCATTCATAGCAGCCGGCACCAGTGGCGAAGCCGGCAGCACCAAAGTTAACGCCCCAGGCCAATAGGATGCAGCCACTTGCTGCCACAAATTGAACTCTCCTGGACTCCCCTGCACGTAAGGCCACAAAGCCTCCGCCGATGCAGCCATCAAAATCAGCGGTTTGTCTTGACGGCGCCCTTTAGCTGCAAAAATCAACTCCGCGCGATCGGGTCGGGTCGCCAAAGCGGGTACAGTATCAGTGGGAAAGCTGACAATACGCTCTCCTGAAATTGCTCCTTGAACTAGAGTATTTATCGAAACTTGAGTCATCCGATTGTAGATTGTAGATTTTAGGTTTTAGATTTTCAGTATATTTTGGGAATCTAAAGACGATAGGCTAAAGCAAAGCGATCGATTCCTGCTAAATCCGCAAATATTTGAACATCGCAATAACTCCCGTGACTTTGCAGCATATCAGCCACCGCCGTTTCTTGTCCCGCCATCATCTCAACCAACCAAACTCCCCCAGATTCTAAATAATCCGGAGCCGTTTCTACCAAATGCCGGATGCAATCTAAGCCATCAAAACCGCCATCTAAGGCCAGGTGAGGTTCGTGCTTCAAAACTTCCGGTTGCAGAGTCAGCACCGTGCTGCTGGGAATGTAAGGCGGGTTAGAGACCATGCCGCTAACTTTACCCTTGAGAAATTCTAGCGGTTCCCACCACAAACCTTGATAAAAATTAATTCGCGATCCAAAGCCTAAATTTTCAGCATTCAGTCGAGCCACTGCCAAAGCTTCCGAACTGCAATCTACTGCATGAATCGTAGTATTTTTCAACGCACAAGCCAAGCCGATCGCGATCGCCCCGCTGCCGGTTCCCAAATCCACCCAATCCGATGTTGGATTCACTGAATGGCTTTTGAGAGCATCCACAGCCAAATCGATCAGCAATTCCGTTTCAGGACGAGGAATTAGCACCGCCGGCGTTACTTTCAGCGAAAAATCCCGCCAATGTGCAACTCCCGTTAAATACTGCACCGGCACCCGTTCCTGCAACCGTCGCTGCCAAAGTCGATCGAGTTCTGATACAGACAACTTTAATTGAATTTTTGGCAAATCTTTAAACGACTCCAAACGCAGAGCCAACTTATCCAAACCTGCCAGCTCTTGCAGCAGCCAGTCGAGTTCTACTTGGGGAATCTCAGAGGCGATCGCATCAATCTTAGCTTGATTCACCCACCGCCAAAGCTCTAAACCGGAAACAAACATAAAACTTTTTGGGAATTGGTCATTGGTCATTGGCCAAACAGGGCATTGGTCATTGAGAATTGGTCATTGAGAATTGGTTATTGAGAATTGAGAAATGGTCATTGAGAATTGATAAATAGTAGGTTGAGTCTATACATCCAAAAATCCAACCTACCAACTTAGTCCCGAACGCAAAACCTAATTATGTACTGTTCCATCTACAGCGCACCTTACCGCTATAACTAGCACGTGAAACCAATTTTTGGGTAAATCCTGTCTGTAACTACTAACCAATGACCAATGACCAATAACTAATGACTATTAGCGAGCCGGTCGAGCTGGGGCTGGAGCCGGTCGAGCTGGAGCTGGAGATGCCGCCGGTCGAGCTGGAGCTGGAGATGGAGTCGCCTGTGGATTTTGGTTTCCAGTACCAGCCGGTTGGCGCGATCGCACATATTCTACCGATTCCCGCGACGGAATTAAAATCATTTGGCTCAAAGACGGGTCATTTTCAGTACCCAAAGCTTCCAAAATCCTCTCCAAGTTCACTACCTCAATCTTGATTGTGGCAGTCACGTTCGGCTGCTGCTGCTTAAAACGCTCGACCATTTCCTGCAAGTCCTCCTTATTAAAAAACAGAGGAAGCTCTTCTTTACCGCCCCGCTGAATCGTCAAATAACCATTTTCCGGGCCACCTCTCGCCACAAACAGAGGTACACCGTTTAACTCGTTAACTTGTTGCCCAGTCTGCTGAAGTACAGTTTTCGCCGACTGTACCTGCTGCGCTGCCGGAATAAAAGCAAACAGCACCTGATCCGGCTTGCCTTTATTTTCTTGAGCCAACCGATAAATTTCTCCCAGTGACACGGGTGTCACGCGCGCCGACGCCGCCAATTGAGAATTTGCCGTTTTCAGTTGATCGACAAAAGCTTGAGCATCTTTCTGGCTGATGAAAATTCTGGCTACCGAAGCATTACCAGTTTGACCCTGACCTTGCTTGGGAACAGAAGCGATGAAGAACGCACCCTGACCGTCTGTAATCGTAAATACCGGCACCGGGCGTAGCTTTTCTACAACTTGTGGCACTGGCAATGCGAGTGCAGACATCTTGTTGGCAATGGGCGAGGGGCCGAGCAGAGTGCAGCCCACAATCCCCAATATTGCGCCTAAACGAACTAATGATTTCATGTTTTTCCACTCCCGAGCGATTCTGAAACACATTAACGCAAAGACTGGCTCCTTGACACGATCGGCAAAAACTACCTCAATCGGTTGGCATTTTGAACAAGTGCAAACCTCAGCCGCAGCTTGTGCTTGAATCTATTATTTAAAATTGTGCGATCGGGATGACAGGATTTGAACCTGCGACATCCTGCTCCCAAAGCAGGCGCGCTACCAAGCTGCGCTACATCCCGGTGTATTGGCTATCTCTTAACCATTAACGCAGAAAACCACCTGCTTGTCAAGCTTTTTTTTTATTTTAGCTTTCGATGCAGCTACGTCGAAGTTTTTTTAAGGTTGTGGGGCTTGACAAGCTGCGGGGATACATAAAAGCGTAACTGACCGCAGCCCACAGGCTTGTGAGGTGTTTGGCAGCTTGAATATTGCATTTATTCAACAAATCAACGCTGACCTCCACCGGGCGAGCTAATCTGGATACCAAAACATACCTTTAATGCCCTCTGGATCGGACATAAAGCCCAAATTTCGGTAAAAATCCACCACCTGAGGGTCAGCAAATAAGGTAATGTTGCTGATGTCTTCACTGCGGAGTTTTTTAATGATGTATTTCATCAGTGCCTTGCCCATGCCTTTACCCTGGTAATCAGGATGAACTACCACATCCCAAAGGGTGGCATTAAAAGCATGGTCTGAAGTCGCTCTGGCGAAACCGACCAGCCGTCGCTGGCTGCCCCGTATCTCCCACATAGAGACGACTAGGAAGCTGTGCACAATAGCTTTTTTGACTTTACGCAGGGGACGGCGGGACCAACCCACTGCATTACAAAGTTCTTCGAGTTCGTAGAGGTCAATGTCCCGATCGCAACTAAAAAAGATGCGAGCGTTGCCGCTGGCGGGTTTGCGAAACATTGGGGAAAGCGGATCGCCTAACCCAAGAGCCACATCTTCCTCAAATTCCGCTGTTTGGGGTACAGAGGCAGACTCAGAACTACTAAATAAGTTTTTCCAAAAACCCATGCAGGCGCGGTTAAGGTAGTAGAAGTTGGACGATGTGAAAGAGAACCCGATAGATAAACCCACTCCGATCGGCGTGGGATGAACTGCGGGTAGCCTCTTGAGGAACAGTTTACGGTACACTCATCTTACGCCGAAAACAGGGATTTGTCGTCCAATATTGACTCTGTGCTTTTTTGCTTCTCGTCAAGTTTGGTAGAACTGTTCTCCTAGCCTGTGCCAGGACAACCCAGTGTTAAGGTAAAATTTGTTGCCCAACCAGGACAGAGGCATTTTAGGAATTGCTTCTTTTGAGTACCGCCGATCGCGTCGGAACTCATATACTTGGTGGAAAATGCTAATGGAATGGCACAACCGTGACATTCTAGTTAGATATTCCCAGACAGATTTGATTTTTGTTGTTAGTGAGGAGGCGGGCGAAATTTAAGTCGAATCGTCAAATCGAAAATCCCATTGCCATAAGGCATGGGAGGACTAACTAAATAACAAATTTGCCGGACATTACGGGACAACCGGGTTTGATGGCAATAAATTCCTTGAGTTTGGAGGTGGTGACATGGGTCGAATAGCTCGTCTCTGTCAACACCTAGATAACCTAATGAGCCGAATGTCTCAAGCTACGAAACAGCGCCGAAAACGGATGAGACAAGCGGCTCACCGTATGAGAATACGCATTCGTAATTTAGTAGACGAATGCCAAAAACAAACCGCTTGCTATTTAACTAGCAACTATAGAGTCATATTTCTTCCGACTTTTGAGTCTTCCCAAATGGTCGCCAAAGCACGAAGAAAGATTCGTTCAAAAACTGAAGCGAGCCATGTTGACATGGGCGCATTACAGATTCAAACAAACCATCAAACATCAGGCAAATGTTAGAAATGTCAATGTGATTGATGTCACTGAAGAATACACGTCTAAAACTTGTACCCATTGCGGTCACGTACATCAAAAGCTAGGTGGTTCTAAAGTGTTTACTTGTCCTGAATGTGGCTGTTCAATCCCACGAGATTACAATGGCGCTTTTGGTATATTACTGAAAGCTTTGCGGGATACCGCCTCTATCTCCTATGAGGGTGATAGTGCTCTCGTTACTTTGTCCGCTAATAGCCGGGCAAGTGTCGAGTAAATGTATCAGTCAATACCTAGTATATCTCCCGCACCTTCCCCTCAATTATGGCTTCGGGTTTAAAACCATCTACACTAGAACTTCTCAAGCGCTTTAACCGAGCGTTTCCACAGTTTTACGAGCAATTTGTCAGCAGCGAAATCCAACTGCAAAACCTCAAATTAGCTTACCAACTTTACAAAACTCGGCAAGCAGTCATCGAAATTAGAGCCGAAGGTAACAAAAGTGCCCTGCATTTTGCTTACCGGAATCAGTCTTTTCTACTGAGCGACATTTTCGGTGTGCTGGCTGCCTACGGGCTCACGATTCACAGTCTCAGTCTCTACGGTCAAATTTACCCGCCGATGCTGGTATTTATCAAATTGGTGGTATCTCGCGGTGGCAAGGTACTGGCAGATAAAACCGCAGAAAACGTCTGTAGGGCGGTTCGAGAGGCCTTGGCGGGGCATTTTGAGGTGGAAGAGATGTTGGCTGTGGAATTTAATTTAGACGCGGGTTTAGAGGATGTGGCTACTGAATTTTACGTCGATCCGGTTTTCCACTTGCCGGCTTTGCTGATTGAAGCAGACAACCAGCCTGGACTTTTTTACAAAGTTATGTATGCTATCTGGCAAGAGGATTTGTTGGTGGTAAATGCAAATTTATTGGTTTGGCGGGGGCGAACTCGCTTGATTCTCTATTTGTTGGGCCCCAATGAAAGTTTGATTCCTGAGTATCTGGGGCAGAAAATCGCTGAGGGGGTGCGACAAAGATTGTTGGGCGAGCGGTTTTAGGAATAGCGCCTGACGCTGGTGAAAGCCGGTTTCTCACAACAACGTTTGGAGCTATCAGATCGAGCTTAAGGACGTTCTTAATTCCTGAAACCCTTGATTTTATTACTTCTTTGTGATTTCTGCTTCCGACTTGCATTTCTCTTGCGTTCAGAAACTGGGTTTTTGCTCAAAACCTGATATTCATCCAGAGAAAGTTAAACTGAGCCGATCGCCCTCCAGTAACAGCCGATCCCTCTGTGTTGATTTCGCGATAGGATAAAATTATGGCAACCATCGACATCCTAGGGGTTCGGCACGCTTGCGATTTGACGGCTCCCACTCCAACTTCCCCGGTTCTGGTATTTGTCCACGGCTGGCTGTTAAGCCGCCGCTACTGGCAACCTCTGACAGATCGCTTGGCACCCAGCTATCAGTGCCTGACTTACGATTTGCGAGGGTTTGGCGATTCTCAATCCGACGGCGATGATAGTCGCGAGCGAGGAGAATCGCTAAGTTCCTACACTCCCGCAGCCTACGCTCGCGATTTGGAAATTTTACTCAAAAAACTGGATATTTCTAGTGCTTGGCTGGTGGGACACTCTCTCGGCGGTACGATCGCTCTTTGGGGAGCCAGCCAATTGTGCGATCGTATTAAAGGTGTTATCTGTATTAATGCAGGCGGCGGCATCTATCTAAAGGAAGAATTCGAGCGATTTCGAGCCGTCGGCACACAGCTAGTAAAAATGCGTCCCCGCTGGCTGCCTCATTTGCCACTAGCAGATTTGGTGTTTGCCCGCGATTCTGTCGATCGCTCGATCGGGCGCTCGTGGGGACGGCAGCGCTTGAGAGATTTCGTGGCAGCCCATCCAGATGCAGCTTTGGGGGCTTTGTTGGAATCCACCACAGAAGCCGAGATTCACCTGTTGCCACAAATAGTGTCCCGACTCAAGCAGCCTGTGTATTTTATTGCCGGCACTAAAGACAAAATTATGGAACCAAAATACGTGCTGCATTTGGCTAGCTTTCACTGGATGTTCCAAGGTTGTGGCGAAAATGTACTTCAGCTTCCCGATTGCGGCCATTTGGCAATGGTGGAACAGCCAGATGCAGTGGCTAGTTACCTGCAAAATATTCTGAAAGAACATGATTAGAGGGCATCGGCCAAACAGGGCATCGGGCATGGGGGCATGGGGCATCGGCCAAACAGGGCATGGGGGCATGGGGGCATGGGGCATGGGGCATGGGGCAAAGAGGGCATCGGGCATCGGGCATCGGGCCTAAAAGCATCGGGCATCGGGCATGGGAGGTTATTGGCAACCAATAACGAATAACGAATAACGAATAACGAATAACCAATAACCAATAACGAATAACGAATAACGAATAACCAATAACCAATAACCAATAACCACTGACTTCTTCCTTCGCCTAAATCTGTTATCTTAAGTAAAGAACTCTGCCCGATCGCCCTTTTCGGACAAAGGTTTTCAATGGCTTTCAACTCTAAATTCTTACTCTGCTTAAATATTATTTGTGCGCGTTAACCTCACCGATCGGCAACAACACATCCTTTGGGCAACGGTTCGCCACTACATAGCAACAGCGGAACCCGTTGGCTCAAAAGCTTTGGTTGACGAATACAACCTCAGCGTCAGCCCAGCTACCATTCGCAATGCGATGGGGACTCTTGAAAAAGCTGGACTGCTCTATCAGCCCCACACTTCTGCCGGACGAGTCCCCTCTGACTCCGGCTACAGAATTTATGTAGACCAGTTGATTCAGCCGTCTGATACGCTTGCCCGTAAGGTGGAACAGGTACTGGATCAACTCAATTGGTCGGATGGTCGCATGGATGGGGCACTCCGCGGCGCTGCTAAAATTCTGGCAACGATCAGCGGCTATATTGCCATGATTACCATACCGCAAACCAATATGGCTTGCTTGCGACACTTGCAACTGGTGCAGCTAGAGGCGGGTAAGGTGATGCTGATCGTGGTGACGGATGCCTACGAAACTCACTCGGTGTTAGTACAGTTGCCGAAGGGCGCAGAAGGTAATTGGCCGGATGTTGAAATTGTCGATCGCGAATTGCAGATTTTGTCCAATTTTTTGAACAGCAAGTTACGGGGACGATCGCTCTCGGAACTCTCCGCTGTAGACTGGAGCGAGTTAGACCGGGACTTTGAACTGTACGCGGAGTGGATGGAAACCATGCTGGCTGCATTGAGCAGCCGTCAAAGCAATCCAGCCTACACGCGGATTCTGATCGGCGGTTTGGCAGAAGCGCTGCGCTTGCCAGAGTTTTCGCAGTTGCAGCAAGTTCAAACCCTGGTGCAACTGCTCGAACAAGAACAGGAACTGCTTTGGCCTTTGATTTTTGAATCGCCTGATTTGGACTCGCCTGGGAAACGGGTAACGGTGCGTATTGGTTCAGAAAATTCGTTAGAACCAATTCGCGGCTGTACTCTGATTTCTTCGACTTACCGCCGGGGATCGATGCCGGTGGGTAGTGTTGGGGTTTTGGGGCCGACGCGGATGGTTTACGAAAATGCGATCGCGGTGGTGGAAGCTGCGGCGGATTATTTGTCCGAAGCTATTGGCGGAAATCGAGTGAATTTTCCGGAAGGATAATATATTGTTATATAGACCATAATTTAGATAGCCCCAAGCCTAACTAGCTTGGGGTTTAATTTTGTTTGCCGGATGTAGTGGCAACATTAAAAAAAACATTTTTTTTGTCAATAAACATTTGGTTTCCGGCTCTTGCTGGGTCAAGCAACCAAAGCATCGCGCTTCACTAGAGATTTTCGCAAACAACCCGATTGCTGCGTCTAGGAGTGGCTCGGAAACTGGCAGGAGTTGCGGGCGATCGGATTTGACATAGCGAGTGAGCCCCGATCGCCCATTTACAGGCAGCGCTGGGGGAGTGCCAGTCGCTCGGTTGCTTTCAGCAGGCGTTTCGAGGAGTTTTGCTGCAAATCCAGTCGGCGATCCCCCGCACTCCGGGATAGTGCCTGCGAGAAATGAATTGAAGACCCGGGATCTGCACTTTTATGGGGCCCCAAGGCAGCAAAATATCAAAATCTTAAGACATTTTAGAGACTTCGTCAAAAAGATCTAAAAAAGATTAGTCTTGAGAGGAAAGCTATATTTCTTTGGGGAATAGCCCGGGTTAAACAATTGCCCACAAGTTGCAGCAATTTTGGCTTGATTGCCACTCCAGAAAAGATTGAAGCGCTGAGTTAAGATCGAAATTAAATTTAGGGAATTTTCTTTTACCATTCAATGAAATCGACCGATATAACTAAAAATACCTTTGCCATAACAACGCCTCTGTATTATGTCAATGATTTGCCTCACGTTGGCAGCGCTTACACGACTATGGCAGCCGATGCCCTAGCCCGATTTGAGCGGCTGCGGGGCAAATCAGTGTTGCTGGTTACCGGAACCGACGAACACGGGCAGAAAATTCAGCGCACGGCAAGCAGTTTGGGACGATCGCCCCAAGCTCACTGCGATTTAGTAGTTCCCGGGTTTGAGGCGCTGTGGGAGCAACTCTCTATCCAGTACGATCGCTTTATCCGCACAACTTCGCGACGCCACGAGTACATTGTCAAAGAATTTTTCCAGCGCGTCTGGAACTCCGGCGATATCTACTTGAACCAGCAACAAGGCTGGTACTGCGTCTCCTGCGAAGAATTCAAAGATGAACGCGATTTGCTCCCCGGAAATCGCTGTTCCGTCCACACCAGCAAAGAAGTGGAGTGGCGCGACGAAGAAAATTACTTTTTTCGCCTGTCGCGCTATCAAGACCAACTGCTGGCATTGTACGCAGAACGTCCCGACTTTATCGCGCCGGAAAGTCGGCGTAACGAAGTGCTCAGCTTCGTCAACTCTGGACTCCAAGACTTTTCGATTTCTCGGGTGAATCTGGAATGGGGCCTGCCAATACCAGTTGATCCGGGCCACACCATTTACGTCTGGTTTGACGCTTTGCTGGGATACATCACGGCTCTGCTCGATCCGGACAGCGACCCATTGTTAGAGAATGCTTTATCTAAATGGTGGCCGATTGACCTGCACTTGATCGGCAAAGATATTCTCCGCTTCCACGCAGTTTATTGGCCGGCAATGCTGATGTCCGCCGGTATGTCCGTACCTGGCCGCGTCTTCGCTCACGGTTTTTTGACCAAAGACGGCAAAAAAATGGGAAAAACGGAGGGAAATACTTTAAACCCGGTCGAATTGGTCAATAAATACGGCGCTGATGCAGTTCGTTACTATTTCCTCAAAGAAATTGAGTTCGGAGAAGACGGCGATTTTAACGAAACTCGGTTTATCAATATATTGAATGCTGAGCTAGCAAACGATCTGGGAAATTTGCTTAACCGGACTTTAAACATGGCTCGCAAATATTGCGGTGGCTGCGTGCCAAATGTGTCTGGGGAAAGTATTTCCGGCGACAACCTTCTCAAGGGTATGAGCCTGGATTTGGGCGATCGAGTGGCGGGTTTTTACGAAGAGTTAGCTTTTAGCAAGGCTTGCGAAGCTGTGCTTGCATTAGTTCGAGCCGGTAACAAGTTTATTGACGTACAAGCACCTTGGACTTTGTACAAGCAAGGACAGCTCGAAAGTCTCCAAGAAGTGCTATATTCTGTTCTGGAATCTGTTAGACTAGCATCTTACCTTTTATCGCCGATTATTCCAAATATCAGCAACGCTATCTATCAGCAGCTAGGTTTTTCAATTGACTTTAACGATCGTGTTGCAGTTAACAGTTTAGCGACTTTTGTAGCTCATGCTACCTGGGGCGCTTTGCCTGCAAACCAAACTCTGGGGGAACCCCAACCAGTGTTTAAGCGGCTGGAACTACTGGAAACAGTAGCGTCATAGTCGGCAGCTAGCGATCGGGGTGCTATGACAGATTATGAATTAGCACTTAATTTCCTTACCAATCTTTCATAAAATTTGAGGCATAACAATCATGTTGAATAGAATAGAAAGCAACGACCTTTTTACGCCGGAACAGGTTCTGGAAAATCGCGGTCGAGTGGCAATTTTTATTGACGGATCTAATCTTTTTTACGCGGCTTTACAATTGGGAATTGAGATTGATTACACTAAGCTATTGTGTCGTTTAACTGCGGGATCGCGGCTGTTGCGCTCTTTTTTCTACACGGGTGTCGATCGCACTAACGAGAAACAGCAGGGGTTTTTGCTGTGGATGCGCCGCAACGGCTATCGGGTGATTTCTAAGGATTTGGTACAGTTACCCGACGGTTCTAAGAAGGCGAATTTGGATGTAGAAATCGCTGTAGATATGATGGCGTTGGTGGGTTCCTACGACACGGCTGTTTTGGTGAGCGGCGACGGTGATTTGGCCTATGCTGTGGATGCTGTGAGCTATCGCGGCGTGCGGGTGGAGGTGGTGAGTTTGCGATCGATGACCAGTGACAGTTTAATCAATGTAGCCGATCGCTATATCGATTTGGAAATGATTAAGGACGACATCCAAAAAACTTCGCGTCCTAATTATGCCTACCGCCCGTTGTCGGGTTTGAGCTTGATGGACGAACACGACGACAGATAGGGAATGGGGAATGGGGAATGGGGAATGGGGAATGGGGAATGGGGAATGGGGAATGGGGAATAGGGAATGGGGAATGGGGAATTGGGAATGGGGAATAGGGAATGGGTTGAATAATTGAAAATTAGAAGTTAAAAATTTAGCTCAAGTATGACAGATTTTTGATTAGTGTTTTTAATTAGCCAATTACCAATTACCAATTATCAATGCCCTGTTTGCCCAATTACCAATTATCAATGCCCAATGCCCTGTTTGGCCTTCTTCCCAATGCCCAATGCCCAATTATCGATTACCAATGATTAATCTCAAATCCCAAATTACCAATTTCCAATCCCCAAAATTAATGTCGCTATTGTTAGCAGCACTGATTTTGGGGATTAATGCTTGTGCGGCTCCCCAAGAGACTCAAAAGAACAAATTAGCTGAGGATATCAAAACAGCTCAGCAGTCAAATAGCACTTTAACTTTGAACAAAGTAACCCTAGAACAAGCAAACGAAAAGGGTGAGACGTTCTGGAAAGTAAACTCGAAAAACGCCGTTTACAGCAAAGACCAAAAAATAGTTAACGTTCAGAAACCTGTGGGCAAATTGTTTCAGGACGGCAAAGAAATTTATGATATTCAGGGAGAAACCGGGCAGGTATTTCAGGAAGGAAATCAGGTTTTTCTCAAAGGTAACATAGTCGCTACCGATCTGAAAAACGGCGTGGTATTGAGAGGAAATGAGTTGGAGTGGCGCCCGAAGGAAGATGTTTTAGTTATTCGCAATAATTTGACTGGACAGAACAAACAGGTGAGTGCTTCAGCGAAGGAAGCGCGGGTTTTCAGCAGGGCTAAGAGGATGGAGTTATTCGGATCTGTGGTGGCGAATGTTAAAGATCCAGTTTTGCAATTGCGAACCGAACATTTAGTTTGGTTTGTGGAGCAACAAAAGGTACACAGCGACCAACCGACTCAACTTGACAGATATAAAGATAAAAAAGTAACAGACAGCGGTTTTGCCGACAAGGTAGATGTAGACTTAAAAACCAAAATTGCCACGCTAACCCAAAACGCTCAATTGATGCCATCAGACCCGCCCCTGCAAATAGAAAGCAGTTTGATGAGTTGGAATTTTCCGGCTCAATATGTGATATCGCCCGGGCCTGTCAAGCTTTTTCACCGCGTGGAAAAGGTGACGATGACGGGGGATACGGGGCGGGGAGATTTAGATAAAAAGATTTTTTATTTGACGGGAAATGTGGTAGGAATCGGGGAGAAACGTGAATCTCAATTAAATACCGATCGCGTAACGTGGTATTTAAGTAACCAGACGTTCGACGCCGAAGGAAATGTGGTTTACAAGCAATTAAATCCGGTGTTTAATTTGACTGGGCCGAGGGCGGCGGGAGAGTTAAAAAATCAAACTGTGGTTGTCAAAGGTGACGGTGCCGGCGGCCAAGTGGTGACGGAATTTGTGCCGGATGAGAATAAGGGAATTTTGGACAGTAGATAAAATTGTGACTTTCGACTCTACTATTTGGTCTTTCTCCTTCTCTGACTGGTGCTGGGATGGGTTGGTACGGATATCTCGCACGCTGCACACCTGCAACCGGGCTGCCCATAAGCGAGGATAGACTGTAAATTATAAGTGTTATCGAATAGTAACGGTCTTATGTACAAGCAACTAATTTCAAAGATCAAACCGCTTTTGAAATCACTATTTGCGATCGGTCTGGTACTGACGCTAGCCCTCGGTAACGCTGACGGAGCTCTGGCTGCTCGCAGCGGAGGACGGATGGGGGGCGGATCTTTTAGAGCTCCGGCGCGCAGTTACTCGTCTCCTAGTCGCACTTACGCACCGTCTGGAGGGGGTTACTACCCCGGCGGCTACGGAGGTGGCTTTGGTGGCGGTTTCGGATTCCCCTTCTTGCTGCCGTTTTTTGGCTTTGGAGGCGGATTTGGCGGCCTGTTTTCGATTTTGATTTTTATTTCGATCGCGAATTTCCTGGTGCAAAGCTTCCGCCGCGCCGGGACTGCAACTGACGAACTCGGCAACAGCGCGCCTACTACCACGGTATCTGTGGCCCGCTTGCAAGTTGGTTTGCTAGCAGAAGCCCGCGGTTTGCAAGCTGAACTCGACGCGCTAGCGCGCAAAGCGAATACCGATACAGCGGCCGGCCGCGCTCAAGTGCTGCAAGAATCTACTCTGGCGATGTTGCGACATCCTGAATACTGGGTTTACGCGGGCGCTGACTCTGTGCAAACTCGCTTGGAAGCAGCCGAAGCTAAATTTAACCAGTTTTCTTTGGCAGAACGCAGTAAGTTTACTGAAGAAACGCTCTCGAATTATAACAACCAGCTCCGGCAAGCAGGGAGCAGCAATAACCTGCCAGCTTTGCAGGAAAACGGCGCCCTAGTTGGTTCTGATTTGAATTCTGAACCGGGTGAGTTTATTGTAGTGACGGTGATTGTCGGTACTCAGGGCAAATTGCAATTGCCGACAGTGAAAAACTCTGAAGATTTGCGCCAAGCTTTGCGCCAAATTGGGGGAGTTTCGAGCGAGCAGTTGCTGGCGGTTGAGGTGCTGTGGACTCCTCAAGCTAACGGGGACACTCTGACTGCTGATGATATGTTGGCTGGTTATCCTGATTTGCGATCGATTTAGCGATATACCAGATAGGGCGCGGAGCGTTAGTCTCCCGCGCCCCCTGCCGCAACCATGCTGTGGGGGAGAACCGGGTTGGTTTTAAGACGGAGATGAAGCAGGATTTTTGGGAATGCCGATCGATTCGATTTAAAAAAGATTGTTCAACGAATGCTAGTATTGAGAGATTATCATTCAGTCTCGTTCATCTGTTATTGGGAATGTCTGCCCTAATAGGATTTTGCCAAGCAGTTAGGCAGGATAAAAAAACTGTATTCAGCGAGGAGTGACTGCTTAGGAAGAAGTTGCGACCGCGCGCCCTCTAAATTTAATATAAATAAGCGATCGGGAGCTAAAGTTATGGCCGACAGCAGTAGAAAAAAAGCACTTTTTATTTTGAGCCAGTTAAATAATGACGATATCGACTGGATAGTTCAAAAAGGGAAAAAAGAAATTCTCGAACCGGGCGAGATTTTGATCCATGAAGGGAGACAGCACGATGCTCTCTACATTGTTTTGAAGGGGAGTATGAGCGTTTGGATCGAGGCTGAGCAGAGCAAAGAACTCGCTAAAATAGGTAGCGGAGAACTTGTGGGAGAAGTTTCTTTCATTGACGCACGCCCTCCTTTGGCCACGGTGATGGCAATAGAAGAAACTCACTTGTTGGTAATTCCCCGAAGGCAGCTAGTCGTAAAACTTCAACACGATATGGGTTTTGCTTCCCGATTTTATTATGGAATTTCGCTGTGTCTGGCAGACAGGATGCGCGGTACGATCCGACATATAGAATACGGTCGCAATATAGAATTGGAGCAGGAGGAATTGGATCGGGAGGATATTAATCCGAACGTCCTGGAAAATTTGGCGCTAGCTCAAGCAAAGTTTAATTGGTTGAGGGAGAATGTGAGGGCTTGATTAATTGGGTGCATATCACTTTTGAAGACGGCGAAGCATGACCGTACATAAGTTATTAGCGATCGTCTCAACAGAAGTCGAAAACAAAATAGAGGCGGGTTTTACCGGAAAGCTCGACAATTCCCGTATCTAGAAAAACCTGCCTCTTGGCTTTGCAGTTACCAGAAAGAATTGCTTGAAAGCCTCTCCGTTTGAGGGAGAAATTAAAATCAGACTATTCATTATTCCAATCCTTTTCCTTCTAGGTAGAGGTTACTATCAAAATGAAGAGGGCGGGCACGGGGCACCGCCCCTACAACTGTCAACTGTTGAAAACCTCGCCCGCAGAAGCGCAACTACCAACCAGACAACCTAGATCATTCCTGGGCCTTTGCCGCGGGTGTCTTCATCCATGGTCAGTTTTCCTTCCTCACCTTTTTTATCTTTGATTTCTGCGAGAATTTGAGCGCGTTCTGCGGCTTCGGCTTCCTCTTTTGCTCTCAAATCGCCCGGTTCGTTGATGTACATTTCGGGTTCGATCGCGTAATTGTTAACGAGACCTTCCTTGTCTACTGTATAACCATCAGTAGTGTGAATGCTTTCGTCATCGGTTTGGTCGTCGGTTTTGGCGCTTTGCTGCTTCGCTTCAGTGGTTGTGTGCATGAAGTTAGAGCCTTCGCGTTCTTGCCGCGCTGCTGTCTCAGCAGGAGTAATGCCCCTGTCATAATGGGGGGCTTCCATATTAGCTTCGATTTGTTCGTCGGTCGGTGTTGATTTGCTAGTAGTCATGATTTATTCCTGAGTTATTTTTTCAAAAATGTCTTTGGCTTATGTTTAAATATTAAGCCTAAGCTAACTCATTCACTAACTATCTTTGGTTATAGTTTCCTGAAACTTGCTGTAATGTAAAATACATTTATTGAGTCTTCCTCAAGACTGATAAACTTCTCTTTTAATTAAAACTTTCACAGTTTGCGAGCCTCTGACATCTATCTAAAGGTAGGGAATTGGTCATTGGGCATTGGGCATTGGGCATTGGGAATTGGGAATTGGGCATTGGGCATTGTTAGCTGTTGACTGTTAACTGTTAACTGTTAACTGTTAACTGTTAACCAATAACCAATAACCAATAACCAATAACCAATAACCAATAACCAATAACCAATAACCAATAACCAATAACCAATAACCAATAACCAATAACCAATAACCAATAACTAATGACAACTGTCAACTGTCAACTGTCAACTGTCAACTGTCAACTGTCAACTGTCAACTGTCAACTGTCAACTGACAACTGACAACTGACAACTGTCAACTGTCAACTGTCAACTGTCAACTGTCTTACGATTCTTTGAAGAAGCGGATGATTTCGCGGACGTGGTTGAGAAATTGTCCGTCATCGGTGAGTTGGGCGATCGCACTTTCGGCATCTCTTGCCAGTTTAGTGTGTTCTGCCTGATTTGTCGATCGCAAATTTTCTAGAGATGCGGCTAAATTAGTTAATTCTATCCTGGTAGCCCGTTGCTGCCGCTCTTGGATAGCAGCCCAAGAAGTTTCATCGTCTGAATTTAATTGATCGGTCAAATTTTTGACTGTAGATTCTAATTCTGCAAAGCGGTTGCGGAGTTCGAGAATATCTTCGCGGGGGTGGAAAAATTCGCTGCGGATGGTTGTCAGCCGCTGGGCTAAATACTGATAACCTCGGATAGCCGGACGCAGTATAGTTAAAAGCAGTGCTGCACCGGAACTGAGATAGCCAACAGCACTAATGCCGGTGGCGGATAGGGCATAAAGTGCGATCGCGCTAACCAGGTGAAGGGCGATCGCCACCCAGAGCGATCGGCTAGCTAATACAGTAACGTATTTTAGTTGTTCGGAATCGACAGCAATATTTTTTTTAGTAGATTCTGCGCCTTGTGCTAAAACTTCCTTAGCTTCAAAATGGATATTCCAAGGAACTGTAACTATCAACAACAGCCATTCAAAAATAGCAATGGCAATTACCCAATCTATAAAACTGCCGGCGGGGACGTGCAGCCATTGTAAAATAGCAAAAATTAACAGTAACAACAGGCCAGTACCAGTACCGAAACCTGCAAAATTATAATACATACCAATTGCCTTTGTGAAATGTTATTTTGATTGTGGATAACTTGTTTAGGTGTCGAGCAATCAACTGTGACAGTTAAGAAATTGTCAGAGCGCTCCTGGTTCGTTAGTGATTAGTAACATTCCAGGGCAAAGGCTGCCAAAAACCTGGTTTGGTCACCAAAATACTTGCTCTGCTTCAAGAGGAGAATGTTGTTTTGATTGTGGGTAGGTGGTTGAGGTGGGGTGTATCTCTGTTTTGCCTTTGTAGTAGTGCTGTCCCCGCTCGCGTGCTATACAAAGCACGCGAGCGGGGACAGCACTCAAAGAAAAAAGGCTTTTTACAAAAATGAGATGCTGCCGTTGAGGTGTGGATAAATATACTGTGACACTTAGAAAAATGTCCCTGTCTATTCGGATTATTAGCTATTAGTAATACTCCCGGACAGAAGGATTGCCACGCGCTTGTTTAATTTTTGAAAAATAGACAGACAAGAAGCCATCAACAAGAGTTAAATTAAACTTTATTTGTGTGAGTCTCGCGCAAATTATAAATGATTATTGATTGGCTATTAGTTGTCAAGATGAAGTCATGTCCTCCCCAGATTGTACCATTTGACATTGGAGATTATTCGACTTCATGAAAGGCTACGCTCAGAACAAGTCCCGCTCCTACAAGTTGGAGAGTTAAGATGAGGAATGACTAATTGTATATCGGTTGGCAACTTGCCGACTGTTAGATTATTTTGTTAAGCTGGCATTACTCACAGTGTTACGCAGCGCAAGGAATGCAGCAATCTCAAAACCATCCTTTTGTTCTCTTTTCTTTTCCTGGGCGACTAAATCACCTATAGCTGAGATAAACTGATTGGGAGGTCGATCGCCCGTGAGAGCAAGTTACCAGATTCTTGCAAGCGAGACGGCGATACTCTTACCCTGAGAGAAATGACAGCAAAATAGGTGCCAAAATTCACTCTACCGTCTGCAATTTCCAATAACTGCACGTATACCACGTAAAATCAAAAGTCAGCAGCAAGGACAAACCGATGGCGAACTCAACTCTTGGCCTAGAAAATCAACTTTACGATTATCTGTTATCTATTTCTTTGCGGGAACCAGATATTCTTGCTTCATTGCGGAAAGAAACTGCTAAGCATCCTATGGGTATGATGCAAATAGCTCCCGAACAAGGGCAGTTTATGGAGATGCTCGTGCAGCTTATGGGAGCGACAAAAACCTTAGAAATTGGAGTTTTTACTGGTTATAGCTCGCTATGTGTAGCTTTAGCATTGCCTTCTAATGGTAAAATTATTGCTTGCGATGTCAGCGAGGAATATACTTCGATCGCGCGACGGTATTGGGAAGCTGCGGGTGTGGCTAACAAAATTTCTTTGCATTTGGGCCCAGCACTAAATACTCTCGACAAACTCATAGCCGAGGGACAAGCCGGAACCTTTGATTTTGCCTTCATCGACGCCGATAAAGAAAATTATGAGGCTTATTTTGAGCGATCGCTCCAACTGGTGCGGAATGGCGGTTTAATTGTAATTGACAACGTTCTGTGGTCTGGACGAGTTGCGGATCCTGAAGTACAAGACACAAGTACCCTCGCCCTTCGTACTTTCAACGACAAGTTGCGTAACGATCCGAGAATAACACTCAGTGTTGTTCCCATTGGTGACGGGTTGAGTTTGGCCCTGAAACGCCGCTGGGCTACGATGATGGCACCTGAAGAACAGAATTAAATAGTTCAAGCGGCTGGGAACTGCATTAAGACTCCTCGAAACCGGGTGGTTATCTGTATTAAAGGCTGCGATACAGTATTTGCATAAAAAACCCGGTTTCTGCCTACCGTGCATCCAGGACTATATCAATTACTGATGACAAATTACACTTACTAAAAGTAGTATAGGATTTACCAGAAAGATGAGGTATGACTGTAAATGGATTTTTTGATGCGACGTTGCTTAATACATAATAAAGATAAGAGGGCTGAAGCCCAACAACGTACCTCACCTATCTAAGAAAGGCTATAACAAGTATTATTAATTAGTTTGAGGTAAAATGCAGGGATCGAATTTACAAATAAAATTACCGATTCATGAAACTTTTCAGTGTACGGTTCAAGGTGAAGGTTACTGGACGGGGACTTTAGTTGATTTTATCAGATTAGCTGGTTGTCCTGTGCGGTGTCCTTGGTGCGATACAGGCTACGGAAATGGTGGCAAAGGTTTGCCATCGGTGCCACAGTCGATCGCACAATTGCTAGATCAATTGCAGTCTCCGAGGGTTGTCATTAGTGGTGGCGAACCTTTTATTCACCAGAATTTGCCGGAGTTAGTGCGAGCTTTGTTAGCAACTGACAAACAGGTGAATATTGAAACTTCGGGCGCTTACTGGCAGGATATTTCGCCACTGGCTTGGATTACTCTTTCTCCTAAAGAACACGTCAATCCTCACTATCCGGTGCAAGAGCGTTTCTGGACGAGAGCTAATGAAATTAAGTTGGTGGTTAGCACTGGCGAAGAAGTTGATTTTTACACAAAATATTTGGCTGATAATGTGAATATTCCTGTATATTTGCAGCCGGAGTGGGAAAAGCGCGAGCGGGCAATTCCGATGATTTTGGAGTTATTGAAACAGCATCCGAGTTACAGGTTGTCTTTGCAAACTCACAAGTTTATTGGTGTTCAATAAACATCCCAAAATACTGTAGTTCCTGTCTTGAAAAGTCAAGGGGTAGCGAGCAAATAAGTTGGATCGAAAGGTTTTTGGGATTTTAAAATCCCAAAAGGCAAATGTACCAATTTCCGCATGACTCGCACCAATCACCTGCATTTTCACGCCAGCCACGACCCAATAATCGCACAGTGAGTCGCTTTCAACAAAGGATTGTGACGCATCGCCACTACATAGGGCATATCTGTGTTGGCCGCAGGTACGGAATTTGCGATCGCAGTGCCGATCGACTAAAATTCATTCAACCTGG
Source organism: Microcoleus sp. CAWBG27 (assembly GCF_020883145.1). NCBI lineage: Bacteria > Bacillati > Cyanobacteriota > Cyanophyceae > Oscillatoriales > Microcoleaceae > Microcoleus > Microcoleus sp. CAWBG27. The sequence goes on along the minus strand of NZ_JAHREU010000012.1, from coordinate 49,988 downwards.
GAAAATTTAGCAGATTGGACGCATGAATACCAAAGAAACCGGGTTTTTACCTGAATTGTCGGCTGTAATACGTCTTTTCGTAAAAAAACCCGGTTTCTGGCCAGCCGTGCAATCGCGAACTGTAATCTATCAAATAGTCCACAGTTTACCGTTTAAAGCAGGTAATATGCAGTTACATTGTTAACTAAATGTGTAATAACTGTATTTGATAGGAGTATTTCGAGTGAACGCTGCCGAACAAGCCAGAAATATAGAATTAGCTAGCAAAATTGCTGCGGTTGTTAATTTATTTAAGTCGGAATTTCCGGATGTGAAAGTCGATTTGAAACCTTGGATGAATGACCATGATACCAGAGAACTTGTCGATCCTGAGTCGATCGATATTGGCTTCCATTTTCCCGGTAGAAGTCGCTTGTTGCAAAGCCGCAGTATCTTGATCCAAATCCGATTTTACCAAGATCCGGTCGAAGGATCTCGGCGGGCGATCGGGGTTGAGGCGGCAGGTTACGATCATACTGGTCAACAGTGGCGCTTTTCTACCGTGGAAAATTGGGGTTTTGTGGGTGAAACTGAGCCCGCTGCGGAATCAGCCGAAAAGCTCAAACACTTTTGCCGCGAGATATTTGGTTTGTTTAATGGCTGATATTAATTCCCGGTTAATGACTCATTATAAATCAGGTTTGTAGTGAGGACTTTAGTCCTTCTTGAATTAAATTCTCCACAGATGGAGAGGACTGAAGTCCTTACTACGAACCACAGATGGAGAGGACTGAAGTCCTTACTACGAACCACAGATGGAGAGGACTGAAGTCCTTACTACGAACCACAGATGGAGAGGACTGAAGTCCTTACTACGAACCACAGATGGAGAGGACTGAAG
>NZ_JAHREU010000012.1:42442-49008 GCF_020883145.1 Microcoleus sp. CAWBG27 | reverse complement strand
TCCTCACTACGAACCTGATTTTAAGTCTTGAGTGTCGCAATTGTCGATCGACCTACAGCCCACTGGATAAGCCGATTTGTAAGTTGTCGATCGCTTGCCAAACAAAGTATAGCGGTTATCGCGCACTTGTTCGTACAGGCGATCGCCCATCCACTTCATCCCCGGCATTGCCCGGTAAGCTGCCACAAATACCTCGCCAGCAGGCAATATCCGCCCGATTTCCTCGGCTGCATCGCTACCTTGCCAGCGTTTTTCGGGATTATTCTTATCTATCAAAATCATCCCCATTTCGCAATCCTCAGCAGTTATATTAAACCGCTTTAATCCCTCTAAATCTTGCATGGAAATATACTCAAATTTCTGGCCTCGATCTAGATTTTCAAGTGACTGCACCAAGGTGACGCAGAGATTGCAATTGCCGTCGTAAATTACGTTATAATTCATAAGTCAATAACCTAGAAAACTGGGCGGTTGAAACCGCTTCTATACAAGCAAAACCCGCCTCCGCTGGTTGAAGGCAATGCGGTTAAAATACATTATCTTCTTCAGTCCGCGGAGGCGGACATTGTTTGTATAGACGCGGTTTCAACCGCCGTCTGATCTATGGAATTATAACTCATAATTTCCAATTTTACCGCTAACTTCTAGCGACAGGAATCTCGATCGCAAATTCCGTACCTTGACCCGGTGCGGAATTGCACTTCAGCCGCCCGCCGTGCTTTTCCACCACAATTTGATAACTGATAGACAGCCCCAAACCAGTACCTTTCCCCGGTTCTTTCGTAGTAAAAAACGGATCGAACAGCCTTTCATGAACATCTATCGGAATCCCCGGCCCGTTGTCAGCAATCCGAATCACAATATAAGCAGGACGGCGAATAGAATCAGCACAAACAGCAGCCTGTTCGTATTTTACCTCAGTACAAATCCGCAGCGTCGGCGAAGGACAAGAAGGAATAAACGCCTGTTCCCCGTCGCCCCACTTTCCGGTTTCCATTGCCTCTTCCAAAGCATCAATTGCATTGCCAATAATATTCATAAATACCTGATTCAACTGTCCTGCATAACACTGTAAGCGGGGCAAATTGCCGAACTCTTTAACCAGCGTAATTTTCGGATGTCCTGCTGTTTCTTTCAACCTGTGCTGCAAAATCAACAAAGTGCTGTCAATCCCTTCGTGAATGTCCACCTGTTTTTGTTCTGCTTCATCCAATCGCGAGAAATTCTTCAGTGACAGCACAATCTGGCGAATTCGCTCGGCTCCCATTTTCATTGAACTTAATAGCTTTGGCAAATCTTTGAGCAGAAATTTCAAATCTATATCATCTATTTCTTCTCGAATTGCCTCTGTTGGTTCCGGGTATTCGCACTGGTAAAGTTTCAGCATTTTTAGCAAGTCTTGAAAGTAATCGTCAGCGTGCATGACGTTGCCGTAAATGAAGCTAACTGGATTGTTGATTTCGTGAGCGACGCCAGCTACTAATTGCCCCAAACTTACCATTTTTTCATTTTGAACCATCATGCTTTGAGTTTTATGCACGTCCCGCAGGGCTTTCGCTAATTCTTCATTTTTAGTCCTCAATTGACTTTCGGAAAGCCGCACTGCTTCTTCGGCTTGTTTGCGATCGGTAATATTTTTGCGAATTGCTACATATTGATGGGGTTCTCCCCGAGAATTTAAGAAAGGTACAATCGTAGTATCCAACCAGAATAATCTGCCGTCTTTAGCTTGATTTTTCATTTCTCCCCGCCAAACATTTCCCTGGCGGATTGTTGACCAAAGCTGCTTGAAAAAATCAGTTGGGTGATAGCCGGAATTGACAAGTTTGTGGGTTTTGCCGTTCAATTCTTCCCGAGAATATTTAAACAGTTCGCAGAATTGATCGTTGACGTAGGTAATAACGCCGAATTCGTTGGTATTTGAGACAATTGCCGATTGATCTAAGGCAAATTTTTCAAATTCTAATTCTTGGAGAGTTTGGCGCAATTCTGCTTCGGCTTGTTTGCGATCGCTAATATCGGTAATCATCCGCAAAACCCCCGCAAATTCGCCGTCAGCGTCGAACATTGGTGTCGCTGAGACGATCGCCCACAAGTGAGAGCCATCTTTGCGGGTAAACTGAAAATCGTGGCGTTCGCGAATGCCTTGCCGCCTGCGCTCTACATAACTTTCGGCTATTTCCCGAGCCTCGTCATCGATAAACTCAAATAGCGATCGCCCCAGCATTTCCTCCACAGTATACCCCAGCATTTCGGCCATCCGACCGTTCGCAAAAGTCGTGCTGCTGTCGGCGTCAAACATCCAAACGCCCTCCGAAGCAGTTTCGACGATGCAGCGGTAATAACTCTCGCTTTCCCTGACAGATTCAGTAGCTTGTTTGCGATCGGTAATATCAGTTTCCACCGCAATAAAACCTTCAAGTTCCCCGGTTTCTCGATAAATTGGGGCGATCGAAAGCGCCACCCAATAACCCTTTCCATCCTTCCTGTAATTGTAAATTTCCTGATTAAACGGCTCGCCTGTATCCAAAGCCGATCGCAGTTCAGCAATAGTTAACGGATCTGTTTGAGGGCCTTGCAGCACATCACCCGGTTTTTTTCCCAGCATTTCTTCTAACACGTAACCGCTAATCCGAGTAAATGCTTCATTCACCCATTCAATGCAGCCTTGAGCATCAGTAATAATCACACCATTTTGCGTTTTTTGAGCCACGATCGCCAAGCGCGACAATTCTGTTTCAGTTTTTTTGCTTTCGGTAATATCTTGAGAAATACCCAGAATGTACTTAGGCGAGCCATCTGCGTCAAACAAAGGAACTTTTTTCGTGTGTAAAATCCGTTTTCCCCGGTGCGGAAGTTGGATAATTTCTTCTGGTATATCAACCTCTTTTCCCGTGGCAAATACTTCTAAATCTTGTGCTTGCAAGTAATTGGCCTGATCTGCTTCCAACAAGTCAGCAGCATTATTTCCCAGCACTTCGTCCCTCGAATAGCCAAACAATTCTTCGCTAGCAGCATTCCAATAAATAAATCTTTGTTCCACCGCATCTTTAATAAAGACGCTAACCGGCAGATTTTGCAGTACCGCATTCAGAAAATCTTGAGTGTTTCGCAGCTTTTCCTCAGCGCGCTTGCGCTCAGTAATATCCAAAATCACTCCGTCGAGATAGACAACCAGACACAGAGAATTTGCGATCGGCGAAACCGACGAAACTACACCCGACAAAAATTCCTCAATTTCCCCTTGTTCCTCTTGTCTTTCTCTAGCCTCATCTCCCTCGCCACAAACAGCTTGACCTTTTTCGTAAACCCAGCTAATTTCGCCGTCAGCCCGAAAAATGCGGTATTCCAGGATATACGGAGTTCTAGTTGCTACACTTTTTTTGATAGCCTCCTCCATGTTTTTTCGGTCTTGAGGATGGATAATGCTCGCAAAAGAACGGACGCGATCGTTGATAAAATCAGAGGATGGATAGCCAGATATTTCTTGAACAGCCTCGCTCAAAAACGCCATTGTCCGTATTAATTCGCCGTCGGGCCCCGTCCAGTCACAGTTGCAGCGGTATACAGCACCGGGAATATTAGCTACTAAATTTTTATATCGTTCTTCGCTGCTTAACAAAGATGAGCTGTCTTCGTTATGGCGATCGCCATTCTTAAATTTAGAAGAATTCGAGGAAATTTGCATGATTTTTTCACTTGTGACTGCCGGGGCAAGTGTTAGGGTAGATGGCTGTATTAAAAGTGAATTTAATTGGCGAAATAATACGCTATCAACTAATATAGTACAACATTACTTATCCGAACATTCAAAAATTTTGAGGGTGGCTAATAGGCAGAGCTAATCAAGGATATTATGTAGAAGGCAGAAGGCTGTTCGGCAAGGGATTGTATAACCTGTATAACGGATGTAACGGATGTAACGAATGGATGTTGAGAGAAAATTTTTCCAATTCTCCAACTCCTCCAATCCCGAAATCCCGGACTCTCCCGCTCCCCCAATCCTCCACTCTCGTTACAATAAGATAAGTTGCCTTGCTACCGATCGCCCTCAAACAAAAACCATGACTCAACAACAACCCCGGATTTGCATTCTCGGCGGAGGCTTCGGCGGACTCCACACAGCCCTGCGCTTGAGTCAGTTACCCTTCTCCAAAACCGAAAAACCCGAAATAGTCCTAGTTGACCGTCGCGATCGCTTCCTGTTCGTTCCCCTACTGTACGAGCTCCTCACCGCCGAACTCCAAACCTGGGAAATCGCCCCGCCCTTTGCGGAACTCTTGCAAAACACAGGCGTGCGCTTTTGTCAAGGCACAGTCTCCGGCATCGACGTGGAGTCCAAGCGAGTGCAGTTGCACGACGGGCCAGAAATTCCGTGCGATCGCCTAGTATTAGGTTTAGGTGGCGAAACACCCCTAGATATGGTAAAAGGAGCCGTTGAATACGCTTATTCCTTCCGCAGCCTCGACGACGCCTACCGCTTGGAAGAAAGACTGCGGTTTCTCGAAGCTAGCAACCCCGACAAAATTAGGATTGCGATCGTCGGCGCCGGTTATTCGGGAGTAGAATTAGCTTGTAAATTAGCCGATCGACTCGGAGACAAAGGTCGCGTCCGATTAATCGAGCAAGGCGACACGATTTTGCGGACATCACCCGAGTTCAACCGCGAAGCCGCCAACAAAGCATTAGAAAAACGCAAAGTCTGGATCGACTTAGAAACAGCAGTAGAGGCGATCGAATCCGACACCATATCCTTGCTCTACAAAGGACAATTAGATGTTCTTCCCGTAGACATAGTATTGTGGACAGTAGGAACCCAAGTTAGTCAAGCAGTGCGATCGCTCCCCCTGAAACAAAACCACCGCGGTCAATTAATAGTTAACTCCCAGATGCAAATCATCGACCATCCAGACATATTTGCCTTGGGAGACTTAGCCGAATGTCACGACGCAACAGGTCAAAAAATCCCATCCACAGCGCAAACAGCATTCCAACAAGCTGACTACACCGCCTGGAACATATGGGCCTCGTTGAGCGATCGACCATTACTACCTTTCCGGTACCAGCCGCTAGGAGAAATGATGACATTAGGAATAGACGAAGCCACCCTGACAGGTTTAGGAATCAAACTCGACGGACAACTAGCACACATTGCTCGCCGCCTAGCCTACCTCTATCGAATGCCAACATTTGACCACCAACTAAAAGTTGGTTTCAACTGGATTAGCAAGCCGATTCAGGAGTTGCTGAAAAAGTAATATAGCGGTTATCAGAAAGATGAGGTACGTTGTTGGGCTTGGGCCCTCTTGATTTAAATGGTTATGTAAGCTGTCAGTTATACCTCATCTTTTTGAGAAAGGCTATAGATAAGACGGCGAATAGAATTCGCGTCTACACAAACTATGTCCGCCTCCGCGGACTGAAAAAAATAACTTAATGACCTTCGCCCAGTCTTATTCTGATTCTTCAACCTGCGGAGGCAGGTTTTGTTTGTGTAGACGCGAATTCTATTCGCCCGGTATTCTATTACTCGTTTTCAAATTTATTCTAACCAATGACAAAAATTATCTTTTTAGATGCAGCAGGCACACTATTTTACGTTCGCGGTAGCGTCGGCGAAGTCTACGCAAAACTAGCCAAAAACTTCGGAGTAACAGTTAATAGTAAAGACTTAAATACAGCATTTTACCAAAGCTTCGCCTCAGCAAATCCGATGACATTTCCAGGAATCGAAGCAGCAAAAATTCCCCAACTAGAATTTGAGTGGTGGCTAGCAGTTTCGGCAAAAGCTTTTCAAATAGCAGGCGTTTTCAATCAATTTTCAGACTTTCCCAAATTTTTTGCCGAACTCTACGCTCATTTTGCCACCCCCGAACCTTGGTTCGTCTATCCCGACGTATTCCCAGCATTAAATAAATGGCAGCAACAAGGAATCGAATTAGCAGTAGTCTCGAATTTCGATTCGCGACTTTATCCAGTATTAAAAGCCCTCAATTTAGCAGAATATTTCACATCAGTCACAATTTCCACCGAAGTTGGTGCAGCCAAACCCCAGCCGGAAATTTTCACTGCAGCTTTACAAAAGCACAACTGCACAGCCGAGAATGTCTGGCATATCGGCGACAGCTTCAAAGCCGATTATTGCGGTGCCAAATCCGCAGGCTTAAAAGCAATTTGGTTGAACAGAGAACAGGAAAAAGTAGCAACAGACAAATTGCCTTTAACAGAAACGAAATTAGAACAGTGCAGCCGCCTTGATTATTTGGCAATTTAACCTGATAATGATCGAGATGTAAAATCGTGTCCGCTCAATTACCCGCAATACAAAAGGTTTGTAGTGAGGACTTTAGTCCTCTCCAAATGCGGACTAAAGTCCTCACTACAAACCAATCTTAGTACGATCGTTAGAACAGTGCAGCAGCCTCGATTATTTGGCAGCTTAACCTGATAATGATCGAGATGTAAAATCGTGTCCGCTCAATTACCCGCAATACAAAAGGTTTGTAGTGAGGACTTTAGTCCTCTCCAAATGCGGACTAAAGTCCTCACTACAAACCAATCTTAGT
>NZ_JAHREU010000012.1:0-42342 GCF_020883145.1 Microcoleus sp. CAWBG27 | reverse complement strand
ACGCTCATTCGATCGCACATGATATAATATTTATTCCCGTTAATTGACAGGACTCGATATCAATTCTGCAAATCACCGAATAGCCGGGGTTTGAAGCCCTTACTCAGGTCGGCAGATTGTGATAAGAACGGAGTTTAAATCTCCGTTCTTATCACTTCGCTGTCACAGGTCAACTGTCAACTGTCAACTGTTTAACTCGCCCAACCATGAAACAAACCTCAATTAAAACTCTACTAACAGACACAATGACCGTGTTTTGGGGAGAATGGCTAGATTTGCGAGTCCGAATCCTGCCAATTGCCGCTGCTGGTTTAACATCCCCATTAATTTACATTCTAGCTTTTGGTTTCGGATTGGGCAGTTCCATGCCTAAACCGGCAATTGGTGGCAATTATCTAGAATTCATGCTGCCGGGAATGGTTGCACTTTCATCGATGACAGTAAGTTTTACAGGCGCAGTATTTTCTATTTGTGGCGAACGCCTTTTTAGTAAAACATTTGAGGAATTGCTACTGCTGCCGGTACACCCCCTAGCTTTGCACGCAGGCAAAATGCTAGCCGGAATACTGCGGGGACTGCTAACTTCGGTTTCCGTGATTTTAGTAGCAGTTGTGTTTACTCAAAAGCTAGTATTTTTGCATCCGCTATTTTTGTTAGTGATAATTCTCAACTCTGCTGTATTTGCGGGCCTGGGAGTGATAGTGGGTTTAAACGTAAAATCTCTCGAATCAGTCGGATTGTACAACAATTTTCTGATAACTCCGATGTCTTTTTTAGGTGCGACATTTTTCGACCCCGCGTCGCTACCAGTAGCCCTGAAAGGCATAGTTTATCTGTTACCGCTGACTTATGCCAGCATTGGATTGAGGGCTGCTGCCTACGATATCGGCAAGTTTCCTTGGTACAGCATACCTGTTTTGTTGGTGGCTGCGATCGCCTTTTCTGCGATCGGCGCCCGCCAGTTTTCTACCCAACAAGACTGAAGGAAGCCCGCACTCAAATCATCTCCCATCAACTACCCATTTTATTTGTATGAAAGCGGTCTCAACCGCCCAATCATAAAAGGAGCAGCTAACTAGGATTGAGTATTACCAGAAAGAATTGGTTGAAAGCCGCAACCCTTTGAGGGAGAAATTAAAATCAGACTATTCATTACTCCAATCCTCTTCCTTTTAGGTAGAGGTCGCTTTTCAACTGTCAACTGTCAACTGTCAACTGTCAACTGTTGAAGCCTCGATCGCACTTGCAGGCCCTTTTGTGGCGATCGTATCAGTCACTTTAAAGCCAGCAGAGGAAAGCAAATGATAAAATTCATCTTCCCTCCGCATAAAAGTACCGCCTATCACAAACAAAGTTAGGCTACCCATACCAATAAAAGGCGACATTTTGCCTGAAGGCAGCATAAAATCAACAATCAGCAGGCGATCGTTAGCTGTCATAGCTTCATAGCAACTTTTAAGAATTGTAATAGCACGCTCATCATCCCAATTGAGGAGCACACGAGAGAGTAAGTAAAGATCCCCACCACCCGGCACCGCCTCAAAAAAGCTGCCTCCAACGACTTGACACCTATCTGCAACTCCAGCCGCGTGCAAAACCTGAGGTGCATCCACAATCACATCTTCGCGATCGAACAAAATAGCTTGCATTTGGGGATTAGCATTTAGAATAACAGCCGTGAGAGTTCCAATACCCCCTCCAACATCCACAAGCGTCTTAAACCCTGAAAAATCATAAGCTTCAAGCACCGGAAGCAGCCACTCCCTTGTTGTCTCCTTCATCCACTCATTGAAATTTATAGCCGCCTCAGAATTCTGCATCAAATAGCTATAAAAACTCATCTTAAAACTATGTTCAAAAGCCGTTTCTCCCGTCTTTATACTGTGCAATAAATTACCCCATCCCTGATATAATTCATCACCCATTGCCAGCACCGTACCTCGCAAAGAATCAGAAGTACCAGTCAAGAGATGCTTGCCCAAAGCATTCAAGCAAAACTTATCATTATCTTCCATAGAAAACACACCAACACTTACCAGCATACGCATCAGGTGATAAATACCCTGAGAATTTACACCAGCAGCTTCCGCAAGTTCATCAGCAGTCTTAGAACCATCACTCAGAATATCTGCTATTTCAAGTTTAGCCGCTACAAAAAGAGCCTGGGTTTTTTTAAATCCATACATCATTTCTAGTAGCACTGACGATGATTTTTCGTTTTCAGCTTGGGTATTTTCTGTATATAAAACCATGATTTCTCCAATTATAAGTATTTGGTATGTTGTTGGGCTTCAGCCCCAAGAGCTCTTTGGTATGTTGTTGGGCTTCAGCCCTAAGAGTTAATTGGTATGTTGTTGGGCTTTAGCCCTAAGAGCGCTGAAGCGCAACTACGTACCTAAGAGCGCTGAAGCGCAACTACGTACCTAAGAGCGCTGAAGCGCAACTACGTACCCTAAGAGCGCTGAAGCGCAACTACATACCTTTAACTACCTACCTTAATCATCCCATCCTTTTCCATAATCTCTTACCGGATATTCTGTCCATGCACTTCTTAGCCACTCTCTTCCTTGATACTCTAAATACCAATGTACGCTACTTGCTGACCAATCATAAGGAGATTTTGCCCAGCCATGTTTGACAGGATTGTAATTGATATAATTAATAGTTGTATAATAATGCCCTTCGGAACGAATAGCGCGATCGCTAAATGAACACCACACTTTACCTGTAACACGATCCTCAAGATTCCATTGTCGAGCCAACGGGCCGTGAATCGAACGAAATAGCACACTTAATTGTCGCATATTAACATGATGGACTAAGAGATGATAATGATTTGGTAAAACTACCCAAGCATTAATTTCGATACCATCGGAAATAAACTTCTCAAAAATTGAATCTAAAAGTTGGTGACGGCGTTCCTGAGTATTAATCCGAGATTTATGCTCAAAACAACTAACTGTAAGATGATAAAATTCAAAATCTCGCACTGGATGAGGTGGAGAATGAGCAGGATATCCCTTAGCCAACCTTTCATTAACAATTTGCACCCGTTGTTCTAAAGTTAATTTACGATATTCATACATAAAGGTAAGTAGTTGCGCTTCAGCGCTCCGAAAGGTATGTAGTTGCGCTTCAGCGCTCCGAAAGGTACGTAGTTGCGCTTCAGCGCTCCGAAAGGTACGTAGTTGCGCTTCAGCGCTCCGAAAGGTACGTAGTTGCGCTTCAGCGCTCCGAAAGGTACGTAGTTGCGCTTCAGCGCTCCGAAAGGTATGTAGTTGCGCTTCAGCGCTCCGAAAGGTATGTAGTTGCGCTTCAGCGCTCCGAAAGGCTCGTAGTTGCGCTTCAGAGCTCCGAAAGAGGGCTAAAGCCCAACAACGTACCTAAAACGTACCTAATCAGTACCTAATCAATATATCCTCTAAGTTGCTCAGCCATAACCTGAACATGAGGAGGGTAATTCATAGTAATATGATTTCCCGGTACCTCTCGAACCTCTATCCCTCCCCCAGCCACCTCAATCCATGGCAATTCAGGATTCTTAGGATTAACTTCATTTTGTTCGCTAGCACGAAAAAAGATAATTCGACCCGGATAAGCTTGAGGGATATAATTTCGCATAGCTTCACCGTGTACTTTAAACAGATGCAGAAACTGACGAATCTCAGGCAATCCAAAATCGGGAGGAACTACCCTATTAGCAATCTTTACTTGCTCCAAAAAGTAGAGAAGTTGCTCATCTTGCTCAAGCTGTTGGAGGACATCCAAAGAAAGAGACAGATCGAAACCAACACCTAGTATATAAACCAGAATTGCTGTATCATCTTCTGTCGCTAAAACAGGCATTTGACCGGGGCCAGGAGTATCTATCAGAGTTAGCAATGCTACTTTTTGACCGATCGCATTCAGTTGTTGCGCCATCTCAAAAGCAACCGTGCCACCAAAGGAAGAACCTCCTAGGAAATAGGGCCCTTCAGGTTGGCGAATCCGCAGCGCTTCGATATAGCGAGTTGCCATTTCCTCAACTGTAGTACAGGCATCTGTTTCATCAACCGAAGCAGGTGCTTGTATTCCCACAATAGGCCGCTCTGAACCGAGATAACGTGCCAAATCCCGATAAATGTAAACGTGTCCGCCTACCGGATGCACTAAAAACAAAGGTTGTTTCAAACTCCCCCGCCGAATCTCCACTAATAAGGACTCAGAAGCTGACTGGGATTGCCGATCATCACTCGCAGACAACCCGGAATCATCTTTAATTAATTCAGCCAAAGCTGCAATAGTTGATGATTGTAACAGGCTGTGGGGAGACAAGTTTTTTTGCAGTTTTTCGTTTAACTTAGTTATTAGTTGAACTGCTAATAATGAATCCCCTCCTAAATCAAAAAAGTCATCATCAATTCCCACTTGCTCAATCCCCAGAAATTCTTGCCATATCGTAGCAATAGTTTGCTCAATTTCATCTCTAGGAACACTATAAGTATTTTGTAGATTCGGTCGAGAATGGAGTTGTGCTGAATCTACATTTGGGGAATTGTCATCGGGTAAAGATCCAATTTGAATCGGTTGCTCGATTCCTGGTGGTTCAATCCAGTAACGTTGGCGCTCAAACGGATAGGTTGGCAATGGGAGACGATAACGCTGCTCATCAGCATAAAATTGAGACCAATCTATTTGTACTCCTCCTAACCAGAGTTGACCCAATGTAGTAAGTAAGAAAGCTACATCTGAGTTTTGGTCTTGCGGATGGCGCAATGAAGAAAGTATAATCTGTTGAGATGGCTTATTTTGGTGTTGTTTTGCTAGCGCGTTCAATGTCCGTCCGGGGCCCACTTCTAGCAATATTTGATTGGGCTGGTTTAATAGCTGTTGTAAACCCTCTGCAAACCTTACTGTTTGACGCAGGTGTTGAGCATAATAACTGGGGCTTGTTGCCTCCCCTGCTGTAATCCAATTCCCAGTAACATTGGATATGTAGGGAATTTTTGGTGATTTGAGCTTGACTTTTTTCACCTCTTCGGTAAATGGCTCTAAAATTGGCTCCATCATTTGTGAATGAAAGGCATGGGATGTGTGCAACCTGCGACACTCTACACCTTTTTCTTTTAGTTTTTGTTCCAATTCATCTACGGCATCGATGGCACCTGAAATCACGCTTAGAGATGCTCCATTGATCGCAGCTAGATCCAGCTTATTGCCGAGTAAGGGTTTGACTTGCTGTTCTGTAAGTGGCACTGCAAGCATGGAACCAGCAGGCAGTTGTTGCATCAATTTACCTCGTGCAGCTACCAAGGATAAGCCCTCTTCCAAGGAGAACACGCCAGCCAAACAAGCTGCTACATATTCGCCAATGCTATGACCAATAATTGCTTGAGGATGCACTCCCCAAGACATCCACAATTTAGCTAAAGCATATTCGATCGCAAATAGTGCAGGTTGTGCGATCGCAGTCTGTGTTAGTTGGTTGGTAGCTGCTTCTGCTTCTGCTGCGCTTGGATAAAGTACGTGGCGCAAGTCAAGGCCCAAGTAAGGTTTCAGTATTTCCGAACATAGATCCATCTGTTCGCGAAATGTTGGTTCAACTTGATAAACCTCCAAGCTCATATTGATGTACTGGGAACCCTGTCCTGAAAACATAAATACGACAGGTGGATTTTTGGACTCTTGGAAGTTGGTAAAAACTCGTTTTGAATCGAGATTCTCAAGGGCTGTTAAACCATCTTGACTGTCATTGCAAACCACTATGCGCCGATGGTTAAAAGCCTTTCGACAGACTTGCAGCGTGTAAGCCACATCAGCCAAATTTACATCGGTGTTTTGTTTCAAATACTTGCTTAAGTTGGCAGTAGCACTATCAAGTGCCGAGCTAGTTTTTGCCGACAAAACTAACAGTTGCGATGGGCGAGATTCTCCTGATGCTTCTACAAGAGGCGCTTCTTCAAGAACTACATGAGCATTTGTTCCACCAATGCCAAAAGAACTAACTCCAGCACGACGGGGTGATTTACCTGCTTTCCATTCGGAAAGTTGGGTATTGACATAAAAAGGACTGTTGGCAAAATCAATCTGAGGATTTGGCTGTTCAAAATGCAAGCTAGGGGGTATTAGCTGGTGTTTGAGAGCCTGGACAGTTTTGATTAAGCCAGCGACACCAGCCGCAGTATCTAAATGTCCGATATTGGTTTTTGCCGAACCGATCGCACAAAAGCCTTTTTTCTTAGTTTCCACAGAGAAAGCTTGCGTCAGCGCAGCGATTTCGATCGGATCGCCCAGGGGTGTTCCGGTGCCGTGAGCTTCTATATAGGTGACGGTTTCAGGGGGAATCTCGGCTAGTGCTAAGGCATCTGCGATCGCCTGCGCCTGACCGTCTATACTAGGAGCTGTGTAGCCAGCTTTCACAGCACCATCATTATTAATAGCGCAACCTTTGATTACCGCATGAATGTAATCTCCATCTGCGATCGCCTCCTCTAATCTTTTCAAAACCACAATTCCCACACCGCTACCGCTAACAGTTCCCTGTGCACTAGCATCAAAAGCTCTACAGTGCCCGTCTGGAGAAAGAATCATGCCCTCTTTATAAAAATAGCCTGTCTTTTGATTGACACCTATAGACACGCCACCAGCCAAAGCCATATCGCATTGGTAATTTAGCAAACTTTGGCAAGCCATGCCGATCGCAACTAATGAAGTCGAACAGGCTGTTTGGACAGTAACACTCGGCCCCTTCAAGTTTAATTTATAAGAAACGCGAGTTGACAGAAAATCTTTCTCATTGGCGATCGTAAGTTGGAAATCTCCAACCGATTCTCTAAGCTGACGATTAGGATAAAGGTTATTCAAAAAATAAGTATTGAAACTCCCTGCGCCTGCGTATACCCCAATCGAACCTTCGTAAGTTTCGGAGTTGTAGCCCGCATTTTCTAGAGCCTCCCAAGCCGACTCCAAGAAAAAGCGGTGCTGTGGATCTGTGATTTCAGCTTCCCTAGGATTCAACCCAAAGAATGAAGCATCAAACAACTCAATATCTGCTAGTACCGCTCTGGCTTTTACATAGCGAGGATCGTGCACGACTGATGGCTCAATCCCGAAAGATTCTAGTTCTTGTTCCGAGAAGAAAGAAATAGATTCCACACCATCACGCAGGTTTTCCCAAAATTCATCAACATTTTTCGCGCCAGGAAAGCGACCCGCCATGCCGACGATCGCGATACCTTCTAGAGAAGATTGGGTGGTTTTTTCAGAGTTATCCATTTTGATTCTTTCCTGGTAACAATACTTTGGACAATTGAATCGGTATGTTGTTGGGATGCGAGCCCTCTTAGGTATGTTGTTGGGATGCGAGCCCTCTTTGAGGATGGTATGTTGTTGGGCTTGAGCCCTCTTTCGGGATGGTATGTTGTTGGGCTTGAGCCTCCTTCCGGAGCGCTGAAGCGCAACTACGTACCTAAGAGCGCAACTACGTACCTCATTTGGAAAATTTAGAGTTATCGATTTTTATTCTTTCCCTTTAGCGCTTGTTTTTGCTTTTGGCTGTTCATGGCATCTTTTTGTTTTTTGATCCGCTCTTGACTTGACCCAACAGAGGATTGTTCCGCAGCCTCCTCACTTAAATATTTAGCCAAAGAGCTGATGGTTGGATATTTAAACATTTCAACGATTGACACATCTCTGTCCACCACTTCGCGCAGTTGGCTGTGAGCCTGAGCCATCAATAATGAATGACCTCCTAAATCGAAGAAATTATCATCTACACCTACTTTTTCCAAGTGTAATAGCTGTTGCCAAACAGTAGCGATAGTTTGTTCTATCTCAGTTTTAGGAGCCACATAAGTTGCTGACAACTCTGGGTTAATAGCCTCAGGTTCAGGCAGTGCCTTACGGTCTACTTTGCCATTGGGTGTAAGTGGGAAATTAGGCAAAAATACAAAGCTAGAAGGCACCATATAGTCGGGCAGTTTTTGCTTCAAAAAGTTGCGCCAACTGCCGATATCTGTGTGTTCTAGTCCGAGGTTGGAAATAATATAAGCGACTAAGCGCTGGTTGCCGGAGACATCGGAGCGGCTGATAACTAGAGACTCCTGCACATCTGGGTGTTGGCTTAATACCGCCTCAATTTCTCCTAATTCGATGCGGAAGCCCCGAATTTTTACTTGGTGATCGATGCGGCCTAGAAATTCGATATTGCCATCGGGTAAGTAGCGAGCTAAGTCGCCTGTTTTATAGAGGCGAGAACCCGGTTCGTTGCTAAAGGGGTTGGGAATAAAGCGTTCCGCAGTTAGTTCAGGTCGGTTGAGGTAGCCCCGCGCTAAACCTGCACCGCCAATATAGATTTCTCCGGGAATGCCGATCGGCACAAGCTGCAAATGGGCATCCAACAGATAAACTTGCGTATTGGCGATCGGGCGACCGATGGACGGCGGCTCTTGACTATCGGTACATTCGGCGATCGTTGCACAAACGGTGGATTCGGTCGGCCCATAAGCGTTAAAGAATCGACGACCCGGTGCCCACTTAGCCACAACATCGACGGAAACAGTTTCTCCCCCAACAATAATTGTTTGCAATGTAGAAAGCTCTTCAAAAGGAACAACTCCCAAGACTGCTACTGGTAATTCAATGTGGGTAATAGCTCGATCGCGCAATACCTCAATCAAATCAGAACCTGCCAAAAGAGCATTATTGATTGCGATACAGAGAGTTGCCCCCGAACACAAGGTAATCACCCAATCGGAAGTTGCAACATCAAAGCTCAAGGAAGCAAATTGGAGAACTCTGCTGTTCGGTTGTACGTCGAATATCTGAATCTGTGCTATAGCCAGGTTGCATAGTCCTCGATGCCCGACAAGTACGCCTTTTGGCTTCCCTGTAGACCCGGAAGTGTAAATCACATAAGCCAGGTTCTCAGAGGTTAAGCTGAATTCAGGATTTTCCTCACTCTGTCGCTCAATAATTTCCCAATCTGTGTCCAGACAGACAACTCGCGCTTGGTGTTTGGGAAGAGATTCAACTAACCGCCTCTGAGTCAACAGCACTGGTACTTGGGCATCTTCTAACATCAAGGCCAAACGCTCTGGCGGATAAGCTGGATCTAGTGGTACATAAGCCCCGCCAGCTTTGAGAATGCCCAGCAGTCCCACTACCATCTCCAAGGAACGCTCTACACAAATCCCCACCATTACTTCAGCGGTGACACCTAATTTGCCCAGATAATGCGCTAACTGGTTTGCTCGTTGGTTCAGCTCTTTATAGGTAAGTTGTTGGTCTTCAAATACTAGGGCAATAGCATCGGGCGATCGCTCTACCTGCTCTTCAAACAACTGGTGTATGCACGCATTTTGAGGGTAATCGGTTGCGGTATTATTCCACGCTACTAACTGCTGCCGTTCCCACTCAGTTAAAAGGGGTAATTCTGAGATTTTTTGCTCTGGATTAGAGACGATTCCTTCCAGCAGGGTTTGGAAATGTCCAACCATCCGATCGATCGTGTCAGCATTAAACAAATCTGTGTTGTACTCAATGCGACCAATGATGCCTGAAGGTCTTTCATCTAGTTCTAAGTTTAGATCGAACTTTGCTGTGCCAGTATCGATATCTAGCTGGCTAATCCTCCATCCATCCATTTCAGCAAGTGGGGGTTCGAGGACAAACACGACTTGGAATAGAGGATTATAGCTCAGATTGCGTTCAGGCTGTATTTCTTCCACCAGCTTTTGGAAGGGCAATTCTTGATGGGTATAAGCCCCTATTGTTACCTCCCGCACCCTTGCAAGCAGCTCTTTAAAGGTGGGGTTGCCAGAAAGGTCAGTACGCACTACCAAGGTGTTGAGGAAGTAACCAATCATCCCTTCTAACTCTTGTCGGTTGCGGAGGTTAGCGACTGTGCCCACAGGAATATCGGTCTGTCCCGTGTAACGGTAGAGTAAAGTTTGGAACGCTGCCATCAACGTCATAAACAGAGTGACACCTTCCCTGCGACTCAGATCTTTGAGCCTCTCGGTTAGACTCAGAGGTAGGGCCAGACATTGCCTCGTACCCCGGAAGGTTTGCACTGGCGATCGCGATCGATCTGTTGGCAGTTGCAGTGTTGGCAGATTCGCTAGTTGCTGTTTCCAGTATCTCAGTTGGTTTTCCAGCACCTCTCCCTGTAGCCATTGCCGTTGCCAATAGGCAAAGTCCGCAAACTGAACCGGCAGTTCTGGCAGGGGCGATCGCCAGCCCAAACAAAAGGCGCTGTAGAGTGTCGCCAGTTCCTTCATAAACAAGCTGTACAGAGAAACACCATCGATCGCGATGTGGTGTATGGTCAGGAACAACCTGTAATCCGCCTCGCCCAACCGCATGAGAGTACCCCGCAGCAGTGAGTCTTCAGTAAGGTCAAAAGGCTGCTGCGCTTCCAAAGTTGCCAGCCGCAATGCTTCAGACTCCCGTTCTGCCTCTGGCAATTCCCCAATATTCACCACTGGCAGGGTGAAATTAAAGGCATCTTTAATCACCATCACTGGCTGCCCATCCACGAGAGCAAAGGTCGATCGCAAAATTTCGTGACGCTTGATGATTTCGTTGATGCTGCGCTCCAGAGCAGCAATGTTGGCGGGACCAGGTAGGCGAATGGTAATCGGTTCGTTATAAAAAGGTAGATCGGGAGCCAGTTGACATAAAAACCACAGTTGTTGCTGGCTGAAGGATAGAGGTAAGTCCCGATGCCGCGAAATCGGTTGAATCGAGGAAGGCTGGGGTGTTGGAGATTTTTGAGTGGCGATTTCCAGATTGCGAGCCAGATCGGCGACTGTGGCAGACTCAAACAAGGTACGCAAAGGTAACTCTACCTGGAAAGTGTCTCGGATTCGAGTTGCAATCTGCGTGACTAGCAGAGAGTGACCTCCCAATTCTAAAAAATTGTCGCGAATACCCACTCGCTCTAGTCCCAGAACTTCGGCCCAGATTCCTGCCACCACATCTTCCACAGGAGTTTGAGGTGCGACATAATCTTGTCCTAGTTCGGGAATTTTAATGGCAGGCGCTAGTAGCTTCTGACGGTCTATTTTGCCGTTGGGCGTGAGCGGCATGGTTTTCAGGAACACAAAGCTGGAAGGCACCATATAGTCTGGCAACTTATCTTTCAGGAAGTTACGCAACTTGCCCGCTGTCGTGCGTTGCAAAAATTTTAAGAAGCCTTGAGTTTCTAGGAGGTAGTCGATACTCTGCTGAATCACAGCTTTTTCACTCGCTGTGAGAGATAACTCAATTCCTGCCTGATTTCCTTGACACCAAGCGACAGTTCCCTCAAAACATCGCTCTTCGGTATCTCCCGGTAGCACGAGGCGCAAGTGCAGGCGTTTACCTTTTGACCAATTATCTGGCACTCCGATCGCGCAAATCCCACCGATCGATATATCCTCTGTTTCTAGCTTAACTGAGCGATCGCCATCAAATTCTGCTAAACACTCGCTTTTAAAGGGTATTCGTTCTGCGGTGACCTTGGAAACAACATAAGCGGCGATCGAGCGCTTCTGTCCGGGGACATCTTCTTGTACTGCTACCACTGCTACCTGCACGTCGGGGTGTTGTCCCAGCACCGCTTCAATCTCGCCTAGCTCAATGCGGAAACCGCGAATTTTCACTTGGTGGTCGATGCGGCCTATAAACTCGATGTTGCCATCCGGCAGATAGCTACCCAAATCGCCCGTACAGTAAAGCCGATCGCCTGTATGGGGATGAGTGATGAAGCGTTTGCTAGTCTTTTCCTCATCTCGCCAATAGCACCTGGCTAAACCAATTCCCCCAATATAAAGCCCCCCGACTACTCCCTCTTGACATGGTTCCATCGCTTCGTCGAGCACATAAAAATGCTGGTTGGTCATTGACCCACCGTAAGGGATACTTTTCCACGTGGGGTCTATTGTGTCGATGGGATATAAAATCGACCAAATGGAAGCCTCCGTTGCACCTCCTAAGCCGATGACAGCAGGGATTAAAGATTGGTCTAGCTGAGACCTTGAATCAAGGCACTGGCCGGGCTGGACGCCCGCCCTACTCAACTGAGGTTCAATATCTAAATCTAAACTTTGCGACACCCACCTAGTAGAAACTAAATTTTTGATTCGATCGGGCAAAGTCAAAGGTATCCAATCGCCGCTGAGAAGGACTAATCGCAGAGACGAAGATAAATCTTTGCTATGAACAGCCGCATAATCTACCAGCATCTGCATCAATGCCGGTGCAGAGTTCCAAATAGTGACTTGTGCTTGCACTATCAAATCGACCCAGTGAGCTGGATCTGGCGTTGCTGATACTTGAGGGATTACAACCGTTCCTCCTGCTACCAGCAAGCCGAAAATATCATATACGGATAGGTCAAAGCTCAGGGAAGATAGAGCTAAGACCCGATCGCCCGCTCCCACTTCAAAGCGTTGGTTGATATCGAGTAGAGTGTTGACAGCACCCCGATGTTCGATCGCTACTCCCTTCGGTTGACCAGTAGAGCCGGATGTGTAAATCACATAAGCTAAATTATCCGATGTCACCCCACTGTCTGGATTTTCCTCTCTGGAGCGATCGACAGTTTCTAAATTTCCATCCAAACAGATGACACGCGCTTGATGTGAGGGAAGAGACCCGACTAAATGCTGTTGTGTAAGCAACACTGGCGTTTGGGAATGTTCCAACATAAATGCCAGTCTATTTGCCGGATAATGCGGATCTAGCGGTACATAAGCTCCCCCTGCTTTCAGAATACCTAATAGACCTACAACCATCTCCAGCGATCGCTCCACACAGGCTGCCACCAATACCTCTGGCCCAACACCCACAGTCTTCAGATAATGTGCCAACTGGTTAGCTTGAGAGTTTAAGTCCTGATAAGTTAGCTGCTTCCCTTCAAAAATTACGGCAATGGCATCAGGCGATCGCTCTACTTGGAACTCAAATAGTTCGTGAATGCACCTATCCGGGAAATTATCTAACATTTTATTTTTCCTTATATCGAGGTATACAGAGTTTTTTTTTGCTTTGTTTTCGTAACTATTGCTGAGTTAAGCTGATCCAGCCAAAATGCTTAAATTATTAACAAAAATGCCTTCATACATAAGGGGTTAAACCCCTTTATACAAGCCCATAAACCTAGTCACTGGCATCGTTATATTTTAGTTGCTATTCCTAAACTCACCTATTATATTTCTATAAGGTTCACTTAGCGCTAATGTCCGAAAATTAAGTACGTTGTTGCGCTTTAGCGCTCTCATATATAAGCCAATACGGTTTACTTAAGATGATCCTTCGAGAGGAACGAAGCAATCTCCGTATCTATTTTTCATAGGGTTTTACCCCCAGGGCGGTATACCAGTAAACGGTATTGATATATAAGCTAGAGCGCTAAAGCGCAACAACGTACCTTTATTTAATGTGAAACTTGCATCCATGACTGATGTACCAAAACCCTTGAAAAAGGGTATTGCCAATAATCGAAAGACGAAAATGTAGAATAATTTTTAACTATCAAATTTTCAGAAAATTTATACCTGCCACCTTCTCCTTATTAAATTTTCTGCTGAATAGGAATCTCAATCACGAACTCCGCTCCCTTACCTCGTGCTGAAATACAAGTTAAGCTCCCCTGATGTTTTTCCACCACAATTTGATAGCTAATAGCTAACCCCAAACCAGTACCCGATCCCACAGGTTTCGTAGTAAAGAAAGGATCGAAAATTTTTCGACATACTTCCTCAGTCATCCCCGCTCCATTGTCGGCAATAGATATCTCCACTTTATTACGGTTTACGACTCTGGTGCGAATGCAAATTTTTCCTTTATTATGCGTCACAAATTCTTTTTTCTGTGCAGCTACTGTGGGAAAAACCGCAAATGACTCTTCTATCGCATCAATCGAATTGTTGAGTATATTCATAAATACTTGGTTTAAAAAGCCGGGGTAACACTCTACCCTAGGCAATTTTCCATACTCTTTAACAATTTCAATACCTAATTTTGAGGTGCTGGCTTGTAGCTGATTTTGTAACAGCAGCAGAGTGCTATCGATCCCTTCATGGATATCTACTGGTTTCATTTGAGCCTCATCCAAGCGCGAGAAATTCCGTAGCGACAAGATAATCTGGCGAATGCGCTCTGCCCCTACCTGCATCGAATCAATCAATCTAGGAAAATCTGAAATTATGAATTCGATATCAATATCTTCTGCATAGTTTTGAATCTCAGGAGTTGCATTAGGCAATTGCTGCTGGTAAAGATTCAGCAACCCCAGCAAGTGATCGACATAGTCACTAGAGTGGGTAAGATTGCCATAGATAAAGTTAATCGGGTTATTAATTTCGTGAGCTATACCACCAACCAATTGCCCCAGACTTGACATTTTTTCAGTCTGAATTAGTTGAGTCTGTGTCGCTTGCAATTCCTGTAAAGCAAGTTCAAGCTCAACTGCTTGTTCTCTCAAAAGTCTATTTGTTTCTTGTAACTCCAGCGTCCTTGCTTCGACTTTCTGTTCCAGCCTTTGGTTGTAATCGTCTAATTGCTCGTTGGCTGTTTTCAATTTTTGAGTTGCGGCTTCCAATTTACCATAGAGCATCGCATTTTTAAGGGAGATAGCTATCTGTGAAGAAAGTATCTTCAGCAATTCCAGCCTCTCCGTTGTAAAGGCACCTACTGTCAGATTATTTTCTAAATAAAGAATTCCAATTAGTTTGCCTTGATTAATAAGAGGCATAGACAAGATTGACTTCGGCTTGGTTTTGATGATGTAAGGATCGTTGATAAATATTCCTGAAACTGCTGCATCATTTAATGCGATATTTTCTTTGGCAATGCGAACATAATTAATCATAGAAATAGGAATATTGTCACTTATTTCAAATGGTGAGTCTGAATACAATACAACCGCATCACTATCCACAACACCTGTAGCTTCTATCAAAAGCTTTCCATCTTTTTCTAGAATCAGGCAGCTACTTGTAGCTCCGGCATTTTCCATCACAATTTTAAGTAACTTATTCAGCAACTTATCCAGCACTATTTCCTCAGCCAAAGCTAGAGATGCTTTGTTGACAGTAGACAAATCCAATACCGCCGAATTTCCTCCTGCGACCGATGTTGTTGTCTTATTAATCTCTAGGCTTATGGATTCTCGCTTTAGAATCTCGGAAAATACCAAAGGATATCTAGACTCTAAATCTTTAACTTTGGCATTGGCTCCCCAACGAATATATCCATAGTAAGCCTGTGTCAGATAAATTTGAGCAAACTTGTCTCTGCCCAGGGATAAATAAAACTCTGCCGCTAGTTCTGAAGCTAGTGCTTCTTCCTGAATGTATCCTTGTTCTTTAGCTCCCGTTATAGCTCGGTCATAATAGTCCATTGATTCTACAATTTGCCCTTGAATCCTTGCTTTTTCGGCCTCCACAAGTTCGTACTTATGCTGGAAGTTAAAGGGGGCATGGAATGCCCATTTCTGCATTTGTTGTTGATTAGCTTCTACCAAGCTCATATATTGTTGTTGTTCGGCCTGAGAAACTTGAGGATAAACAGCGAGTAGAGCAAGGGAATAATAGAAGTTATGAGGAGCAGAAACTACCATACCCATGACGTTACCTGCGTGTTCTGCGCCTAAACTGGCGCTGGCAAGAGCATTCTTAGGTTCTTTAAATAGATAAGAAAGAATTGTTTTGGCAAGATAGGAAACATATAGCAAAGTTCGATTGTTAGTTTCAATAAAAACAGGCAGCATTTGTGTTTCATTAAAACTTTCGCCAATCAACTGACATTTTTCTCCACTTCTATCTTCAAGATTTAGCGTCATTTGGTGGAATATTTTGATGTAGTAGATTGAATAGTCTTGTTTTAGCTTGATTGCCAAATCAAGATATTGTCTTTGCTTCTGATCTACAATGTCTAATCGCTCCCCCGTCAAAAATATGCTCGCGCAATAAACAGTAATACAATAACCAGCATATTCTATATCTCCAGTTTCCAGTCCACTTTGTAGCCCAGAGAGTAAGGGTAACAACGCTTCTTTACCATGCGCTTTCCAATGTATAACCAAACCATAAAATATTTGATGTACTTTACATATAAGCGAGTTTGCATTAAATTTATCCAACAACTTTAAAGCCAAGTTGCCTGCATGATATCCAGCATCTATATCCCCGATTGCCGAACACAGTATTACACTATAAGAAACATACGCAACAGCACTAAGAGGGGAGTTGCCGTGTTCCAGGCAGATTTTAACCAAGCTCACTATAAGCAGGGGCAAAATTTCGGGATTAGCAGCAACAGCAGGAGAAACAAGGGATGTCATTATCCTTAAAGCCGCTATTTTGTAGGGGTCTGTCATTTCTGGGATATTTTCTAAGTCACTGAGCTTTGGTAACTCAAAAACAAAACCCCCGTCGCCCACTTCATTTGACAAGGAAACACCCAGCATATCCAATACTTGCAGACCCGTATCAATGGCTTTTAACATCTGATTTTGAGCCATATAAAACTGGATTTGGAGCTCGTATACCCTCACTCTTTCGAGCAGAGTATTTGCTTTTTGCAAAACAACTTCAGCCAGGGTTGCTGACCTTTCGTAATTGGTATTAAGATATTCCGCTTCTACGGCTTCTACATAGAGTGATAGTGTCATATTGTAGTTGGTCTGCCAACTGTTTTCTGCTAAGAGTTTTAACCCTACTCTTAGTTGTGTGACAGCAGCTTCATAAGCTGACGCTGCTTTGGCTTTCCGACCAGCTATTAAATTTAAGTGAGCCAGGTTATATTTTTCTTCTTGCTCGGTAAGGAATTCCACTCCGACATTTAGCTGGTTAACAATATCAAAGATATTGTCTTCTAGGATGTCTGGATTCATATTCTGTAACAAGAGTTGACCAATTTTCAGGTGCGTAGCTTTTTGCTGCTCAGCAGGAATCAGAGAATACGCCGCTTGCTGCACTCGGTCATGCAAAAATCTGTAGGAAACTTTGTAATTATTAATTTGTAATTGGGTTCCTTGAGTATTGGCTACTACCAAGGACTCATTACCCTGGCACAGTAACGGTATTTTGCAAGCACTTTCTCCCAAAGGCAAAATTAGACCAGTCTGAAGCCCCTCCCATAAAGCAGATGCCGTTTCTGATATAGATTTTTCATTGACTATTGCCAAAACATCCAAATCAAATCGGTTCCCAATACAAGCTGCTAACTTTAAAACTTTCTGGGTATCTGAAGGTAGTTTTTCAATGTTTCTGGCGATGAGTTCAACGACATTATAATCGGCGATTCCTACAGTTTGAATCTGTCCCATATCCCACTGCCATCTGCCAATGCTGAAGTCGAATGTCAACAGCTTTTCTGCGTAAAGGGTAGTGAGTAGCTGAGTTAAGAAAAAGGGATTTCCTTGAGTTTTATTGAAAACTAGCTCAGCTAGTAATTGCCATCTTTGTGTTTCATATCCATCGTTTCCTACAAGTAAACTTTCTTCCTCAAGTTGTTCTTGTTGAGCGAACAAGCAAGTCAGAGAAGATGCTGCTGATAAGAAGCTTTCACCCAAAGTATCAGCAACTAATTGACTGACGGTATTAAATGTCAACGGTTGAAGGATGATATTATTGACGATCGATCCAGATGAATAAATACTATCTAAGGTCTGCATTAAAGGATGAGCTGGGCTGACTTCGTTATTTCGATATGCTCCAATCACCAATAAATATTTGCTATCTCGGTCAGTTAGCAGCACATGAATCAATTTCAAAGAAGCAGAATCTGCCCACTGCAAATCATCTAAAAATAATACTAGGGGATGTGCTTTTTGGGTAAAAACATGAATGAATTGTTGAAAAACATGATTGAAACGGTTTTGTGATTCGCTTGCCCCTAGTTGAGTAACTTCGGGTTGCTCGCCAACAATTAATTGTAATTCGGGAATAACGTCAATTATGACTCTAGTATTTTGACCTAAATTATTTAAAATCTCCTGTTTCCAAAAATTTATTTTTTCAGAACTTTCTGTTAACAATTGTCGAATTAGTTCTTCAAACGCTTGAATCAAGGCTCCATAGGGAATATTGCGTTTAAATTGATCGAACTTACCAGCGATAAAATAACCCCTTGCTCTGACAATGGGTTTGTGGATTTCATAAACTAAGCATGATTTACCTATTCCTGAGTAACCGGAAACTAGCATCATCTCGGCTGTTCCAGCGCTAACTCTATCAAAAGCATCCATTAGATTGGCTACTTGTGTTTCTCGTCCGTAGAGTTTTTGGGGGATCAGAAAATGACCTGATTTATCACACTTGCCCGGAATAAAGTTACAATCTTTTCCATTTTGCTGCAATTGATTTAGACATTGTTCTAGATCCGCCTTGAGACCATAACCACTTTGATATCTATCTTCAGCAGTCTTGGCTATTAATTTCATTACAATGTCAGAAATTGCTTTGAGAATCTCGCCATTTTGAATTTGAGATTTGGAGTAATCGCTGCTAATTTTTACTTTCCTATTTTGCTCTTTTGCACATATAATTTTCCAGGGCGATACAGGCTGTTTAGCGATATGGCAGTGAACTAATTCCATTGGATCTGTAGCTTTAAATGGCAGTTCACCGCACATCATTTCATAGAATGTGATACCTAAAGAGTAGAAGTCTGTGCGGTAGTCAATTGAGCGATTCATCCGCCCAGTTTGCTCTGGTGACATATAGGCAATTGTGCCTTCTAGTAAATTGGGATGGCTGAGTGTTTGGGTCGATCTAGACAATCGCGTAGCAATACTAAAGTCAGTAATTTTTACTTGGAGGGTGGCAGGATGGATGATGATATTTGTTGGTTTAATATCTTTATGAATAATTTGCTTGTCATGCAGCTTACCCAGAGTATCTGCTAACTGAATAGCGATTGATAAAAAATCTTTTAGTTTAAGCTTGTGATTGCTCAAAAAGTTTTTGAGTGCTTCTCCTTTTGAATCTTCTAATATCAATGCCAGACCATTGCGATGATTTTCTAATCTGTAGGGCTTGACAACACCTTCTAAATTGAGATTTCTAGAGAGTTCGTATTCATGTCTCAATTGCATAATCTCTTCGAGATTAGGATATTCTGCTCTCAAAATTTTGATGATTACAGCTTGTCGATCTTGCTTCCTCTGAGCCCGATAAACTACTGTATTCAAACCTTCGTTAATTTTTTCTATTAATTGGTAGTTAATCTTAATACTCATAAGTATTTAGTTAAATTAAATCTAGTGAGTGAATTATGTTATAATATACCACAGTCAAGCTAAAAGTGTGCTTTTATACACAATATCTGAGAGCTTTTTTTGAGAGCTTTTTGGGAGTTTTTTGCTTGACTATGTTTGTCATACAAACTATCTTAACGTACTTGGGGTCTGATTAGAATCCGTAATTTCCACATGATTTTCATTTTATTGCTACTACCAAAAGCGATCGCAAGTTTTGCCACCCTCTAAATACCAATAAAAAATTAGGATTGTTTATTGTATAGTTGGTTCGCTCAAACCTGATGTTCTTTTCGTCTGAACAAGTAAGCAAATTGGTATTCCTAAATTCGCGGTATAATTAGAGAACAAAAGGGTGCATCTGGTTTTTGAATATGGCTATAGCATGACCGCATATAAGTTATTAGTTATAATCTCATATTCACTGCGGTCATGCTTCGCCCCGGAGCGATATATTTTCTTGCACAAGCCGCTGCACCCAAACAAAATTATATTTTTGGGGAGGCAGAAGGCAAAGGTAATTATTTTTTATACTTGCTAATATTTCCCCAGCATCGTTTACATGATATCTGCCACTATAACAACAATACTCTTGAATGCCAGATGCTGGTGATAACTATGAGTACCTCTTTGGAAAGAGATTTGGTAATATGAGGCAACTTTTTTAGACAGGGATTTTTTGATAATACTTACCATCTTTTTGTATTGTGAATCTGTCTAACCATTGTTAGTTATAGGTTTTAACGGGGTTGTCACCCAGTCAGCTTACCAGAAAGAATTGGTTGAAAGCCCCAATCCCGATCGGGAGAAATTAAAATCAGACTATTCATTACTCCAATCCTCTTCCTTCTAGGTAGAGGTTGCTCTCAAACAGTCAACTGTCAACTGTCAACTGTTGAAGAACATTCTACCAGACTCATTTAAACCCACATTCCCCCACTTCAATAGCACTACAGAATATAGTATATTGCCACCTTTGTATGACTAAGTAAAAAATACTTACATATTTTAGGCTGAAAAAGTGAGGCTATCAAAAAAATATCAAAAATATTATATACCAAGGAGTTTTATTGTCTTGTGTTCGCTCCCCAGACTAACCCCCGCTAGCGAGCGCGGTTTTATGTGTCGAATTCCAAATAGGAATTCTTTTGTACTGTTTTGATTCTAGGGATGTTCGCCATTTCCCCGTTCTCTTTTCCCGGTCTACCGATTTTTCGTCCCCGTTGCGAAGCATCGCAAACTTTGGTGTTAGGGTTTATGTCTCCATTGACGGACAGTGGGTAGCGTGACCTTTGTGATTTTATGATACATCTCAAAAAGCCGTCCTAGAAAGACGGGGTTTTAGACCCATTTCTCTGATAAAAAAAACCCGCGCTGGCGGGTTTTTTTATGCGGGAAATTAGCTCGAAGTTGGCTTAAAGCGATCGATAAACGCGATAATTGATTTCGGGGAAGATGTTGTCGATCTCCTGAACCTTCTCCAACCAGCCGGAATCGACTTTGCCTTCTTTGACTTCATCGTACAGCTTGTGGAAACGCATTAAGTGCGATCGCGTCCGCCGCACCGCATAGGGAACCATCGTCCCTGTACGCATGATAAACGCCCAGTCAGACGATTGAGCTAACAACACTTCCCGCGCAGCTTGGTTCAAAGCCCGCAACTGCAACTCATCCTCTGCTTCCATATTTCCCAATTCAATCATCCGTTCCGCGGCTTTGTGCAAGTGCGGGTAAATCCAAGCATTGGTATCGTTGAGCCAATATTCGTGGAAACCCCGGAAACCCCAGCTAGACTGGGACGGACGGCATACTTGTTGAGTGGGATTTCCCCGCAAATAATCGGCTAGGTGCGTCATGTCGTAGGTATTTTGGTCGTACCAACTCTTGCGGAACAGGTAGTCTAAGAACCAAGGCCCTTCGTACCACCAGTGACCGAAAAGTTCGGCGTCGTAAGGTGAAACGATAATCGGAGGACGCTGCATGATGCCGTTGAGGTGCTCGACTTGGCGTTCGCGATTGAAGGCAAAGTTGCTGGCGTGTTCGGCTGCTTTTTCCCGCGCCCAATACGGATCGTATAACTGTTTGTCGCCTAAACCCAATCCGCGACCGGTGATTTTGTGATATTTAATCCCGGTGTTTTTGCGCTGGCCGTTGGGCATGATGTAGGGTTTGATGTAGTCGTATTCGGCTTCCCAACCTAAGTCTTTGTAAAATTCGCGGTATTCGGCGGCGCCCGGATAGCCGACTTCGGATGACCAAACTTGCTGGGATGATTCGTGATCCCGACCGAATGCTGCTACTCCGCATTCGGTGAAAATTGGGGCGTAGCTACCGTAGCGGGGACGCGGGCGGGCGTAAAGGATGCCGTGACCGTCTGTGAGGAAGTAGCGGAGGCCTGCGTCGGCTAACATCCTCTCTAAGCCTTCGTAGTAGGCGCATTCGGGCAGCCAAATGCCTTTTGGGCGGCGGCCGAAGTTTTGTTCGTAGCTTTCGCAGGCTACTTGTATTTGCGCCCAAACTGCTTCGGGGTACATTTTCATCAGCGGTAGGTAGCCGTGGGTGGCCCCGCAGGTCATGATTTCAAGGTTGTTGCTGTCTTGAAATTGTTTGAAGGCTTTGACTAAATCTCGATCGAACTTTTCCCAATAATTCCGAACTTGGGAGAAGTGGGCGGTGTAATGTTCGGCTAAGTACCGAACGTGACCGTTGTCGCTGTTGTGTTCAATTTCGAGTTCGGCTAGTTCTTCGAGTTTTGCTAAGTGGTCGTCGAAACGGTCTTGCAGCAAGGGGTCGCGCAGCATGGCTACCAAGGGCGGTGTCATGCTCATGGTAATTTTAAAGTCGATGCCGTCGCGTTTTAGTCCTTCAAAGACTTGCAGCAGGGGAATGTAGGTTTCGGCGATCGCCTCAAACAGCCATTCTTCTTCTAAAACGTAGTCGCTTTCGGGGTGGCGGACAAAGGGCAGGTGGGCGTGGAGAACGAGGGCGAGGTAGCCAATAGCCATAATGATTTGGATGACGCCTGTAGTTAGGGACAGCTTTAAAATATTTTAAGATTTTATCAAGAAAACGGGTTTAAAACCCCGTTCTAGAAGGACGGCTTTCTCTTCAAGCCTACGGTTAAAGCGTGGTTCCTTGTAAAGATTTGCAACACAAGCAACAATATTAGTCTACCACTGGTAGCATAAGAAAATCGTGATGAGGTCGAAGTCATGCTAATTTTTGAGTTCAAAACTTACGGTAAACTAGAACAATTTAATGCTGTCGATGCAGCAATAAAGACTGTACAATTCATCCGTAACAAAGCAATTCGCTTTTGGATGGATAACGAAAAAGTCAACAAGTTTGACCTCAATAAATATAGTGCTGTCTTAGCGAAAGAGTTTCCGTTTTGCGACGAATTAAATAGCATGGCTAGACAGTCCAGTGCAGAAAGAGCCTGGTCTGCGATCTCACGGTTTTACGATAACTGCAAAAAGAAGACTCCCGGTAAAAAAGGTTTTCCCGAGTTCCAAAAAGACAACCGTTCCGTTGAATACAAGACATCGGGATGGAAACTAGCATCAGACAGAAAGTCTATCACTTTCACTGATAAGAAAGGAATTGGAAAACTGAAACTAAAAGGAACGCGCGATTTGCATTTTTACTCGTTGACTCAAATTAAACGAGTCAGATTGGTTAAACGTGCAGACGGGTATTACGCTCAATTTTGTATTCAAGTTGACCGCTCAGAAGTGAGTGAAATTACTGGGAATACTATTGGATTAGATGTCGGACTGAAAGAGTTCTACACTGATTCTAGTGGCGTTGCCGTCGAAAATCCACGATTTCTGGGGAAGGGAGAGCGTAGGTTAAAGAAAGCCCAAAGACAAGTATCAAAACGAGTCAAAGGGTCGAAGAATCGGATGAAAGCTAGAGGGATTCTGGGTAAGTGCCATCTCAAGATAAGTAGGCAACGTAAAGATTTTGCGATTAAATTAGCAAGATGCGTAATCCAGTCAAACGACTGTGTAGCCTACGAGGATTTGAGAATCAAGAATATGGTGAAGAATCACTGTTTGGCGAAATGTATTAACGATGTTTCTTGGTATGTGTTCCGAGTTTGGTTGGAATATTTCGGCAAGGTGTTCGGAAGAATAACGATTGCCGTTCCACCAAACGGAACAAGCCAAGAATGCTCTAGTTGCGGAACGATTGTCAAGAAAAGTCTATCAACACGAACTCATGTTTGTAGGTGTGGGTGTGTTTTAGACCGCGACGATAATGCAGCTAGAAATATCCTCAGGAGAGGATTGAGTACGGTAGGGCATACCGGAACTTGGGGTAATACCCATAACGCTTGTGGAGAATTGACCGCTACTGATTTAGAAGTAATTCTCGATCGGCAAGTCAATTCGCTGAAACAAGAATCCTCGTGTATGAATGACTCGGGAGTGTCAATCTGAAATGAGACGCACAAAGTGCTGTGTTTTTTTTACAGACAAGAGCGAGCGGACTGAAGTCGGCACTACAAACGGAGCGAGCGGACTGAAGTCCGCACTACAAACGGTTTTTTATGGTAATCAAGCAGACATGGTATAAATCTTACTAAATTCTAATTTTGTGCTTGCTGCTGGATTAAGACTGCTGCTGTTTGAGAGTCTACTGGCTTTGAGAAAAAGAATCCTTGGGCGAACTCGCATTTTAATCCTTTGAGTATCGATAGTTGGGAGGCTTCTTCGACTCCTTCTGCTACTACATCCATTCCTAAATTGTGGGATAAAGTCACGATCGATCGCACAATTTCAGTAGGGTCGATGCCTCCTTTGGCGAGGTCGAAGTCGCCTCCCATCCTGCTGACAAAGGATCGGTCTATTTTTAAGGTATTGGTGGGGAAGCGGTGCAGGTAGGAGAGTGATGAATAGCCGGTGCCGAAGTCGTCGATGCACAGGTGTATGTTTCGGGCTCTAAGCTGCACCAGCATGGCTGTGACTGATTCGGAATTTTCTATGAGTACGCTTTCGGTAATTTCTAGCTTTAAACTGTTGCCGTCGAGGTGACTTTCTTCGAGAACTCGATCGATATATTCGATTAAATCTGGCTGAGAAAACTGTTTGACTGACAGGTTGACGCTGACGCTTAAGGGCGGGTTGCTTTGAAATAGCTGCTGCCACTGGCGGATTTGCTGGCAAGCTGTGCGGAGTACCCAGCGGCCCAGCGGTACGATCACTCCTGTTTCTTCGGCTATGGGAATAAATTCGTTGGGCGAAACTAAGCCTCGTTCTGGATGCTGCCACCGCACCAGGGCCTCAAAACCGATAATTATGTTATTGGCGATCGACATAATCGGCTGGTAGTGAATGATAAACTGGGGTGTTAGGGATAAGGGAGGTAAGCCCGATCGGGCTGATTGCACAGAGTCTTCTTCTCTAGCGGGGTCTCTAATTGATTCGATCGCCCGTCGCAGGTCATTTTCTAGCTGCAACAGCTTCAAAGCGTGGGCGTGCATGGAACTATTGAAAACTTCGTGTCGGGCTCTGCCGAGTTCTTTGGCGCGGTACATGGCCGTGTCAGCATCGCGCAGCAGGCTTGTCGGTTCCTCGTATTCGCCGGAGCTCAATGCAATGCCGATGCTGGCGGTGATAAAGACTTCGTGTCCGTCTAGCATGATGGGGGAGGTGATTGTCTTTTGCAATCGATTGACTATGTTGGTAGCTTCATTTACGCCGTCGATGTCTTCTAGCAACAGCACAAATTCGTCTCCTCCGAGGCGGGCCACTGTATCTCCGACTCTGAGACAAGCTGTGAGACGCTGCGCGATCGCCACTAGCAGTTGATCGCCGATCGCATGGCCGAGGGAATCGTTGACTACTTTAAATCGATCTAAATCGAGAAATAGCACTGCAAACATATAGTCTTTGCGCCGTTTTGCCAGCATCAAAGAGTGTTCCAGCCGATCGGTAAATAGCGATCGGTTGGGCAATCCGGTAAGGGCATCGTGAAAAGCGTCGTGCAGCAATTGCGCTTCGGCGAGTTTGCGCTGAGTGATGTCGTGGCAGTTGATCACGATGCCCTTGACTGCCGGATCGTGGAGTAAATTGGTGGCTACAGCTTCTACATAACACCAGGAACCGTTGCGGTGGAGCACTCTATACTCCAGGGGACACTGGCTTGTTTTGGGGTTTTCAATGGCTTTGTGGAGGGTTTGGGCGATCGCCGCGCAGTCGTCGGGATGAACAGTCCCTAGGGCGCTGCGCCCGATCGCCTGGTGGGGCGCGTAGCCTAAAATTCGCTTGACGGAAGGGCTGATGTAGCGAAATATGCCCTCGGCGTCGAGAATGATCGTGATGTCTGTGGCGTTTTCAATCAGCGATCGAAATCGCTGTTCGCTTTGTCTGAGGGCTGATTCTGCCTGTTTCCGATCGCTGATATCGAGGACTACTCCGTCTATAATGATGTCCCCGTTTTTGTTTTTGGAAAATCTGGCGCTGTCTTGCACCCACTTGACTTGGCCTGAATTCAACAGGATCCGGTACTGGCGATCGCAGGGCAACAGACTGGCACTCGATGCTGCTACGCTGCTGTCAAAGGAACTTTTGTCATCGGGATGGATGATTTTGGTCAACAGTTCAGGGTACGCCATTGCTTCTTCTGGCCCGATCCCAGTAAGTTCGCGCACCCCCGGACTAATGTAGGGCATGGAGGTTGTGCCGTCTGGATGCAGCACGGCGCGGTAGACTGAACCGGGAATGTTGGCTGCCATTGTGGCTAGCTGTTGCTGGATGCCGCGGACTTCGGCTTCAGCGCGTTTGCGCTCTGCGAGTTCGGTTTGGGCTTGTTGGTAGAGTTCGGCTTGGTGGATCGCGATCGCACATTGATCTGCGATCGCTTTTAGTAGCGACAGTTCTTCGGCGCTCCAATAGCGATCGCGATCGCACTGATAGATACTAATTCCTCCCAAAAATGACTGATGGTAAAGCAGCGGTGCGATCGTGACGGTGCGAAACCCTACAAACTCTGCTGATGCTTGCAGGGACGGGCACAGGCCCGATAACTCTTCGATGACGACGGCTTCTCCTGACGCGAGGGAGGTTTGGTAGTGTTGGGCAAATACGCAATTTATTCCGATGAGTCCTTGTTTCTCTGCCGCTTTGCTGATATAGCGAACTATAATTCTGCCTTCAGCATCTGGCTGCAAGATCGCGCAGCCGCTGATTTCGAGAGATTCGTGCAGTTGATCTGCGGTAGTTTGCAGCACTTCGTCGAGTACCAGGGTTTCGCGCATGGCTTGGATGATGCGGTTGACGATCGCCTCACGAGTCGCTTGCCGCTGAATTTGGGCGATCGCGAATTGTTGCTGGCGGCGCATTTTGTATTCTTGGAGCGATCGTTCTAATACTGTTGGCAGCCTAAACAGCCGCCCTTTTAATACAAAATCGTTCATGCCGGCTTTGATGCACTCAACTGCCGCTTCTTCTCCCAAACTTCCCGTTACTAAAATAAATGGTATTTCTTGCCCTAATTCCTGCATTAATTTCAACACTTCTAAACCGTTAAACCCAGGGAGGCGGTAATCTGACAGCACAGCGTCGTACTTGCAATCGTGGAGCAGTTGTCTGCACTCTGTTGCTGTTTCGGCAGTATCGTAGTTAAAATTTACTCCCCCCGCTTCTAACGCGAGCACTATTAATTCCAGATCTTCTGCCATGTCTTCGACTATCAACAATTTTAACGTTGATTCTGATACTATTTTTAGTAAATAGTTTGTTTGAGTTCTATCTAACATACGGTATTGTGGAGTATTAAATTTGTTGTTCGTGTTTTGATAAATGTCACTTTTAGATTTAGTTTCCTTGATTTTAACTCGGGATTTTTAGCATAAATAGCTATATTCTTGAAACATTATTTAGAACTTGTAAGCGAGGGGTAGTCGCACGGACTGTGAGTTATTAAACTGTATAATAGTTTTAAATTCTGAATTCAAAACTACTATGGCGGTTTTCTTTTGAAGGGAGCTACGCGCTTAGGAGTTCGGAGGAAGAAAAGGAAGCACCAATGCCCTGTGCAGGCCAATGCCCAGGATCACCTAATTTACCTGACAAAGAGGATAATTTAAGAATCTAGATTACTGTTTGAGATTGTTTGCCCTAGTTTAAAGTAAAACGTGGCTCCTTGACTAGGTGGGCTCATGCCCCAAATCGTCCCGCCGTGGCGGTG
This sequence comes from Microcoleus sp. CAWBG27, assembly GCF_020883145.1. Classification (NCBI taxonomy): domain Bacteria; kingdom Bacillati; phylum Cyanobacteriota; class Cyanophyceae; order Oscillatoriales; family Microcoleaceae; genus Microcoleus; species Microcoleus sp. CAWBG27. Next base: position 14,918 of record NZ_JAHREU010000012.1, on the reverse strand, counting down.
AATAATCCGCTGGACGATCGCCAAACCGATCCCCGTACCTTCAAATTCTCTCTGGGAATGCAGCCTCACAAAGGCTCCAAAAAGTCGATCGGCATATTCCATCGGAAAACCCACGCCGTTATCCTTGACAAAAATTGTTCCATCAGGTAAGGAATCAATAACTATTGTAGCCGGAGTGCGTCCGCGGCTGAACTTGACGGCGTTGCTAATCAAGTTGCTGAACACCTGTTGCAGCAAGGTGGGATCTCCCATCACCGTCGGCAAATCTCCGACGGCAAATTCAACGCTGTCGGGAGTTGGGCCCAGATCTCCGGCTGTTCGGGGTTTAGTCAATTTAATCGCAGTTTGCACCAGGCGGGTGAGATCGATCGGAATTTGCACTAACTCGGTGCGGCCCACCCGCGAAAGAGCGAGTAAACCGTCAATCAACAAACTCATTTTTTGGCTGCTGTCATCAATCACTTCCAGGTAGTGAACGATTTTAGGATCGTTCAAGATTTCAGTTGATTCTAAGCGTTGTTTCAAAGCATTAACAAAACCTGAAATATGGCGTAAAGGAGCGCGGAGATCGTGGGAAACAGAATAGCAAAAAGATTCTAATTCTTGATTGGCAGCCTCTAATTGCTCAGTGCGTTGCGACAAAGCTTGTTTTGTCTCAACCAACTCAGTAATATCGCGAGAAGTGCCAATTAAAGCATAAACCTCGCCATCGAGATTCCTGAGAGGAATTTTAAAAGTGTCGAAGTAAACAGTATCGCCGGACAATACAAATTTTTCTTGCAAGTGTAGAGTTTCACCTGATTCAAATACCAGCAAGTTTTCACGCACAAATTTTGTGGCAACTTCAGGGGAAAAACACTCAGACACGGTTTTTCCTTGCATTTCTTTTCGGCTGTTGAACCCTGCCATTTTTGCCAAAGATTTATTGACAAAAACCTGACGCATCTCTTCGCTTTCTACAACAAAAATGCGATCGGGTAAAGCATCAAAAAAAGTCTCAAGTTCGGCGGTACGCTGGGCGACTTGAGCTTCTAAAGTTTCGTAGAGCTGTTTGAGTTCTGCTTCGGCTCGTTTGCGATCGCTGATATCTTGACCGATGCCGATGTGTCGGCCGTCGGAGAGACGAATATTTGCCCAAGTAGTGTCAATTATTCGCCCGTCTCTAACTGTTGTTTTGAAGTCTTTCCAGTTCTCAGTTGCTGCTTGGATTTCATCCAAAACGTATTGGCGGTATTCTGCCTGCGGGTAGCATTCGGCAAAGATATCGTAGTTTTTGAGTTCTGCAAAACTCCAGCCCAGCACTTTTTCCCAGTAGCGGTTTACCCACTCTATTTCACCGCTATGTCCCAAGAATGATAGCATGACTGGCACGTTGTCGAAGATTGTTTGCAGCACTTCGTTTTGCTCTTTTAAGGATTCTTCGGCTTGTTTGCGTTGCGTAGCTGCCACCACGGCATCGCTGATGTCGAGTATCGAACCGATAATTTGCTGAATTTGTCCCCCTGGGGTTCTTTTGAAAATTGTCGATCGATCGTGCACCCAGCGCCATTCCCCATTTTTGTGTTTGATTCTGTAGTCAGTGTCACTTGTAGCGTGAGGGTTGGTGCTGTTTGTCAGCAACTGCATACTTGCACTTAACTTGTGCAGATCCTCGGGGTGAACTAAGGTAGAAATAGCTTCTGTACCCAACTCTTGCATTTCTTGGGGAGTGTAGCCCAGGATGGCTGTGACGGCTGCATTGGCATAGATATTTTCCTGTGCTTCTGTGTCGTAAATGTACAGAAAGTTCGGGAGGGTTGTAACAATGCTTTCTAAAAGTTGTTGCTGTTTTTGCAGATCTAATTCAGCTTGTTTGCGCTGTGTCAAATCCAGCACAAAACTCACCCCAACTTCCTGGCTTCCTTCTAAAAATGCAGCGCCTAGCAGCACCGGAACGCGGCTGCCGTCCGAGCAGATGTATTCTTTTTCATAGGGAATAGCTGTGGTGGTAACTGTCATTTCTGCAAGTTTTTGTTCGTCTAGGCTGCGGTACTTTGGCGGTGTCATTTTTAGCCAGCTAATTTTTTTTTCAAGCAAATCGTGTCTTGTGTATTTTACTAGGTTTAAAAAAGCCTGATTTGCGTCGGTAATCTGACCGTTAATTTCCCAAAAAAATATGCCGATAATATTAGAGTCAACTACGCGCCTAAACCTAGCTTCGCTTTGACGCAACTGAGCTTCGACTTGTTTGATTTCTGTGATGTCCCGGGTGATGCTTAAAACTGTTTCTACTGAATTGTCCTCAGCAAATTCGGGAATTACTAGACTTTGATAGTATTTTGTCCCATCGGGAGTGGGAAAGTCAAATTCGATGGTTTCTTGTTTGCCGGTGCGACAAACTTTGACACACGCTTCGTCCCACAGGTTGCAAATGTGGGGGGACATTCCTAATTCTATGTTGCTTTTGCCAATAAATTCTGCGGGGGGTTTTCCGGTTGCTGATTCTACTGCGTGGTTGATGTAAATGTGGCGGAATTTTCGATCGAACCGCGCTATGATATCGGTAGCATTTTCCGCTAGGGCGCTGAAGGCCTGTTGGCGCTGGCGAAGTTGTTCTTGAGTGCGGTGCTGTTCGGTGATGTCTCTGGCAAAAGACAGAATTGAAACTAATTTTCCTTCTGCATCGAGCAGTGCAGAATTGTACCACTCGCAGTAAATTACCGAGCCATCTTTGGTAGAGTTGCGTTTGCGGCAAACGTTGCGGGGTTCTCTGCTGTAAAACATTTGATTTGCCGCAGCGCTGACTTGCTCGAAGTCTTCTGGATAAATTATTGAGCATTCGTGCCAGTATTGGCCGATTATTTCTGGTGCACTCCAGCCAAATATTTGTTCGGCCATTGGCGACCACCGCACTGCCCGCAGTTCGCTATCCCACTCTATAACTGCCATTGGCGAGTTTTCTAGGTGAAATTCCCGCTGCGAGTTGGCTTGTTTTATTTTGGTTTGAAGTTGCTGGCGGAGTTCCTTGGCTGCGACAAAGCGCTCGCTGATTTCCTGTGCATTTGCTACGCCGGCTTTGGCTATCTGAGCAATGGTTTCTGCTGTTTGTTTTTCGAGTTCGTTCCAAGCGAGTTCGAGGGCTGATTCCGCCTGCTCTAGCTCAGTGATTCTGTTCTGAAATAGTGAGGCACTTTCCACTGGAATTTCAGCCATATTTTTGACAGTTAAGCAAGTGTTACGTTGAGACTTTTAAATTAAAATTTAAAAATTTAAAATGTGTAGTTTATTGTTTAAATTATACACTTTTCATTTTTAATTTGTGCGTGGCGCCGATTTTGAGTGGCGGCGGTGCTATTAAAGACGGCAGGTATAGGTTTAGCGTGCAGATCGGCACTTGCGATCGATCGCCCCAAAACTCTCTTCACCCAAGTACGGGCGCACTCTGCTCTGTATATTTTTGCACAGGATTGTGGTTTTAGGCGATCGAAATAATACTGAGGCAGAGCTGTGCGCGAGCCGATCGCGCATCCGTAGTAGAGCATTGGGTGTGCCGATCGCCAGCAAGACGAGTCCGGCGGGCGAAAACTAACCCCGGGAAGTGCATTATTAGCCACCAGTGGCCCAAATGGTCGATCGATCTTGTTTGCGAACTCTGCCGGTGTGAAGTACAAACCGTACCCACCCGACAAATAATCTCAAGTCGGTTTCGTCAATAAACAGCTAAAATATAATCTTAAACTTATTCAGTCTTTATAGATAGCTTATGACTGCTGCTTCACCCTCTTCGATAAAAAACCAAACTCAGTACGAAGCTGTTATCGGTCTCGAAACTCACTGTCAATTGAGTACGAATACTAAAATTTTCTCCAGTTCTTCTACCGAATTTGGCAATGCTCCAAATACTAACATTGACCCCATTTGTATGGGAATGCCTGGAGTGTTGCCAGTATTAAATCAAAAAGTGCTGGAGTATGCAGTAAAAGCAGGGCTAGCTCTTAACTGCGAAATCGCACCTTACAGTAAGTTTGACCGCAAGCAATATTTCTATCCCGATTTGCCCAAAAATTATCAAATTTCTCAGTTCGATTTGCCGATCGCTACTAACGGTTGGCTAGAAATTGAACTGGTGGACGAGACGGGCAATTCTAATAGAAAAAAAATCGGCATCACTCGCTTGCACATGGAGGAAGATGCAGGCAAATTGGTTCACGGCGGTAGCGATCGCCTCAGCGGTTCTACTTATTCAATGGTAGATTACAACCGCGCCGGCGTGCCTTTAATCGAAATTGTTTCGGAACCGGATTTGCGAACGGGCGCGGAAGCTGCCGAGTACGGTCAAGAATTGCGCCGGATCGTGCGTTATATCGGTGTCGGCGACGGGAATATGCAGGAAGGTTCCCTGCGGTGCGACGTGAATATTTCGGTGCGCCCCGTTGGCAGAAAAGAGTTCGGCACGAAGGTGGAAATTAAAAATATGAACTCTTTTAATGCGATCGAACGGGCGATCGATTACGAGATCGATCGGCAAATTCAAGCGATCGAAAATGGCGAAACCATCATCCAAGAAACGCGGCTTTGGGACGAAAACAAGCAGTGTACTTTCAGTATGCGGATTAAGGAAGGTGCGAGCGATTACCGCTATTTCCCGGAACCGGATTTGCCTCCGATCGAGGTTTCGGCAGATCAATTGCACGATTGGAAAGCTCAACTGCCGGAATTGCCAGCAGAAAAACGATACCGCTACGAAACTCAAGTAGGTCTTTCTCCCTACGACGCGCGGGTTTTGACTGACGACAAAGCGGTGGCTGAGTATTTTGAAAAGTCGATCGCCGCCGGTGCTGTGGCCAAACAAGCTGCGAATTGGGTGATGGGCGATATCACTGCTTATCTGAAAAATGAAAAACTGGCGATCGCAGAAATTCCTTTCCAACCGCAGGATTTGGCCGAATTGCTGGGGCTAATTGATGCTGGCACGATCAGCGGCAAAATCGCTAAGGATATTTTGCCGGAGTTACTAGCAAACGGCGGTTCGCCTCAGAAGTTGGTTGAAAGCAAGGGTTTGATTCAAATTTCTGATACAGGGGCGATCGATCGCGCGATCGATGCCGTGTTGGCCGCCAATCCCAAGGAGCTCGAACAGTACCGGGCTGGCAAAACTAAGCTGCTGGGCTTTTTCGTCGGCAAGGTGATGAAAGAGACAGGCGGCCGGGCCGATCCCAAATTGACCAATGAGTTGCTGGCAGCCAAGCTTAACAGCCCAGCCTAAGCAGCCATTAAGGGTGTCGTGTAGCGGATAGAGTGGCGGGCGATCGGTTTTTCCTGATCCCGTCCTTCCCGCTTCATGGTAACTTTACAATTAAGTATACATTTCTTGACAATATCTTCACATTTGGGGGTATCACCCCTCAGTCCTGTCGTGTTATATTGTGTTATGTAGATGCACCCTGATGGCAAAGAGAGTTACTTTCGTAGCTCTCTCTTTTTTTGTCTTTTTTTTGTGGGACACGGACGTGAAAATACGGATGAGCGGTTTCTGGAAGGTTTAAATCATGATGTGTAGCCGATAGAGTGGCGGGCAATCGGTTTTTCCTGATCCCGTTCTTCCCGCTTCATGGTAACTTTACAATTAAGTATACATTTCTTGACAATATCTTCACATTTGGGGTATCACCCCTCAGTCCTGTCGTGTTATATTGTGTTATGTAGATGCACCCTGATGGCAAAGAGAGTTACTTTCGTAGCTCTCTCTTTTTTTGTCTTTTTTTTGTGACTACGGTCGTAAAAATACGGATCGCAAGATTCTGGCTGCACCAATACCGAATAATCGCACCAGGAAAATGCTAAAGACAGTCAGAAATAGACAATAAGAAGCTGGCAATCTCAAGCTGTAAAGGTTTGAGGCGCTTGGGCTAGCTATACTTCTTCATTAAAATTTTACATAAGATGGTGTCACCCCTCATGCCTAATGTGTTATAGTCTGTTATGTAGATGCACCCTGATGGCAAGGAGAGTTACTTCCGTAGCTCTCTCTTTTTTTTGTCTTTTTTTTGTGGGACACGGACGTGAAAATACTGATGAGCGGTTTCTGCTTGGAAGAATCCCGAATTGTGGAACCGGGAGGACGCTTGTCACGAAGGAAGATACCTGAAGCAACTGCCAATCTTCAGCCCGCAAGGTTTAAATCGTTGCGCCAGCTATACTTTTTCATCAAAGCCTGACAAACTGGGCTTCGCCCCTCATTCTCAAGATGTTATATCATGTTAACAAGATGCACCCTGATGGTCGGGAGAGTTACTGAGGTGACTCTCCTTTTTTTTGTCTGAATGGGGAGAATGGGAGAGGGGGAGAGGGGGAGAATGGGAGAGGGGGAGAATGGCGAGAGTTGGTCATACTGATTACTGATTGCCGATTGCCGATTAGCAATTACCCATTAGCAATTAGCAATTACCCATTAGCAATTACCGCTGGAAGTCGATTACTATCAATTTGAGTTATTAAGTAATTTGCATAGTATGAGCGAAGAAGCTAGCGAGCTAATCAAGCAAGGGATTTTGCAATATCAGGCGCACCAATTTGAGGCGGCGCTGGATTCTTGGCAGGAAGCCCTGACGCTGTACCGCTCAATGGACGATAAGCGCCGATCGGGTGCGGCATTGGGTAATATGGGCGTGGCTTACGAGGCGCTGTTGAATTACGATCGCGCGATCGACTGTTATCAGCAGCATTTGGTGTTAGCGCGGGAAATTGGCGATCGCCGGGGCGAGGCAAATGCTTTGGGAAATCTGGGCAATGCTTGCTGTGCCCTTGAGGATTTTGCGGGTGCTATGGATTACCAGCAGCAGCGTTTGGCGATCGCGCGAGAGACTGACGATTTTCGCGGAGAGTTGGAAGCTTTGGGCAATTTGGCCCTGGCTTGCGATGCTAATGGAAATTTGCCCGGTGCGATCGACTGTTATCAGCAGCAATTGTCGATCGCGCGCGCCCAGAAGGACGATCGCGTTGAGCGCAGTGCTCTCAAGAGTTTGAAGCTGGCTTACAAATATTTAGCCGATTACGAGAAAGCCGACGAGTACCGACAGCAGCAATTGGCGATCGTGCGGGAACTATTTTTAACCGATAAACATCAGGATTTTGTCCAACTTGCAGAAACAGTTGGTTTGAATCCCATCGAAGATTTTGCCGGAGCTGATTTAAGGAATTTTGACTTGAACTACGCTGATTTAAACGGTGCAGATTTGCGCGAAACCAACCTCCAAGGTGCAGATTTGACCTTGGCGGATCTCAGCGGTGCTTTGCTGAGTTCTGCTATTTTAATTGATGCTACTTTGTGCAATGCTAATTTGCGGGATGCTGAACTCAGCAGCGCCAATTTGAGCGGTGCAGATTTGCGAACCAAGTTGCCGAGGGCAAATTTAACCGGTGCAAATTTAACTGGGGCTAATTTGAGCAGTGCTTATTTACCGAATGCAATTTTAGTTAATGCGAATTTGACAAACACTGATTTCAAAAATGCTGATTTGAGCGGTGTTGATTTGAGCGGAGCCAATTTAAACGGTGCAGATTTGAGTCGCGCTGATTTAAAAAATGTGGTGGTGGAGAATGCCAGGTTTGTTGGTTGTTTGGGGATTTCAGAAGCGGTCAAAGTTGAGTTGACGGCGCGGGGCGGGATTTTCGAGTAAAATGGGAATGTTGGTAATTGTAGAGGGGAATAAAAGATATGACTGCCGTAACAGCAAAACGATTCTCGATCGCCGAATATCACCGTTTGGCAGAACTTGGTTTTTTTGAGTCCGATAACCGATTTGAATTGATTCGCGGAGAAATTATCAAAATGGCTGCTAAAGGTAGGCTTCACTCTATTTGCAATACTCTTTTAGTTGAGGAGTTAATCATTTTACTGGCAAGACGTGCTCGCCTGCGCGTACAGGAACCAATTATTTTGTGTGATGAGAGCGAACCAGAACCCGATCTAGTTATTGCCCGCCGTTCTGACAATTCTTTATCTCCTCACCCTCAATCTGCTGATATTTTGTTGGTTATTGAAGTTTCCGATTCTACTTTGAAATACGACAGGGAAACCAAATTATCTCTCTATGCTGAATCGGGAATTTGTGATTATTGGATATTGAATTTGGTAGATATTCAACTGGAAATGCACAGCGAACCTTATCAAAAACAAAGAGGTGGTTTCGATTATCGAGTCAAACGAGTGGTTTTGCCGAATGAGTTTGTGGTAATTCCAGGTTTCCCAGATTTGTCTCTCGATTTATCTGCGGTATTTCCCGCACAGATCGATGAGTGAAGGTGAGGAGTATGTAGGCATAAGCCGGGGCGCAGCCATCGCCCGGATTGATGGTATAATCCAAAAGTGCGATCTAACTACTCAGCAAAATACCGCTATGACCGCTGAAAATCTCACCTCGCCAGCCCAAAATATCCAGTTATCTGGCATCAGTTGGCAAACCTACGAAACCTTGCTTGCCGAATACATTGACCGGCCGCTTCGGCTGAAATACAATGGTGGCAATCTAGAGATTTTGGAACCTTCACCAGAACACCAATTTTACAAAACAATAATCGCCAGATTTGTGGAAACCCTAGCTGAAGAATTCGGACTGAACATTGCAGCCGTCGGTTCCACAACTTTTAAGCGTCCAGAGCTCAGCAGTGCAGAACCCAATGAATGTTTTTACATCCAGAATTTCTCTGCAATTAAAGGAATAAAAAGAATTGACACGAATCAAAGTCCGCCCCCGGATTTAGTAGTGGAACTCGATCTCACGAGTTGTTCGGAAAATAGCTTGCAAGTTTATGCTGATGTCGGCGTGCCGGAAGTTTGGATTTATAACGGCGAACGCTTGATTATCAATATATTAGAAAACAGAGCATACGTTTTGTGCGATCGCAGTTTAGCATTTCCCACTGTACATATTTTAGAAATTGTCGGGTTTTTGCAACAGGCGGAAACAATGGATTATTTAGAATTAGTTCAAGCATTTCGGAATTGGGTAAAAAACCAAATACTACCAACCGATTAAGCTAAAGCGATCGCGGGTCAGAAAAATTAGGTACGTTGTTGGGCTTCAGCCCTCTTATCTTTGGTTATACGAGCAGTCAATTATACCTCATTTTTTTGACAAAAGCTATAAATTATCAAAATCATCAAAGATAAAATTTTGCTAAATAGTTTTGCTTAATAGTGATAAAATAAAATAAAGCACTCGTCAAAATCTCCATCACAGTCTGGCAGAGCCAGCACTTCTACCGATATGCGATCGCTAGAGTCTCACAACAAATACCCAGATTGCTTGTGGATGCAACTAGAAGCAATTCCAGTGCCATCAGTTGCAGACCAAACCCAGCAGCTTGACATTCACTTGAGCCTCAATTTTAACGAGCATTGGGAACCGCTGCTGGGCGGCCGCGTTAAATTTGGTCTGCAAGGCGGAACGCTCAAACTAAATCTGGAAAACTGCGAAATTCCGGTAGCATCGCGTCAGTTAGTCGGTGATTTTGAGCTGTCGCCTATCGACAGCAGCACAGAGGTTTTGTCAACCGAAAGTCAGCCGGAAGTCCGAGATAACGAGAAGGCGGAAAAAATCCAGGAAACTGACTGCACGTTTTGTCATGTTTCCACAATCGGCGACGATACAAAACCCGCTTGGATTTTTTCATTAAAACGGGGCAAACCAGTATTAAAAGGTTTGCTAAAAAGTGTTAAACTGGGAGAATTTCCCGCCAAACCATTGCGGATTGCAGCGGCTTTTGAAGTTGTAAAAGAAGATATTTATCTCACAGATGCGGAGGGTTTGTGGCCGCACGATATTACGCCAAATCAACATTCGGTTTTAGAAAGAATTCTGACTGTATATTTAGTAAATAAGCTCCAACCGGCTCTCAGTTGGGCGCTATTGTCCTACAATTTGCCTGCGGTGGAACAGCCTGAGGTGGAAATTATCGCGCAGGCTGAAGATGAATTGCAGGAAATGGTCGATCGCATTATAGCTGCTGAAACCGATGATTTTGTAGAACTGGCAACAATCGCCAATCTCAATCCCGCACTGGATTTCGCGGGCGGTAGCTTGCGCGGGACGAGTTTAAGTGCAGTGGATTTTAGTAGTGCAAATCTCCCGGCGGCAAATTTCCGGGGTGCAAACTTAAACGATGCCGATTTCAGCGACGCCAACCTGCAAAACACCAAATTCGGCGGTGCAGATTTGAGCGGCGCTTTCCTCGGAAATGCCGATTTGAGCGGTGCAGATTTGTACCGCGCCAGTCTGGCTTTAGCAAACCTCAGCGGTGCCGATTTGAGCCGCGCAAATCTGCTCGAAGTTAACTTAACAAATGCTAATTTCAGCGGTGCGAATGTCAAGTCGGCCAGGTTTGGGAATAACTCGGGACTTGCGGAAGATGTCAAGCTGAATTTACAGCAGCGGGGAGCAATTTTTGAGGAGGTTTAGCCCGTAAGTGCCAGATCCCGTTCATCCATCCGCATCCATCGTGGCACGGGCCCAAAAGCCTGTGCGATAGATCGGTTCAAAAAATATCGCTCGCGTTCCTTAAACTTTTTGTGGCTTTGGCTAATAAATTTACAATTCTGCTGTAGAGCTATTGAGCGATCGCCTGACTCGATTCAATCTTTGCAGGCGAAGCTGTTCTGCCAGTAGCGTATTAATTTCTCCTAATTCTAAATTGACTTCTTGAACCTCCATACGAGTTCGGCGGAGGTTAGCTAGCAAACGTTTAGATGTTTCTGGATCGGGGATGCGCGGTTGTTTATTCATGGCAAGTTGTATTCCATCTTAACTTCTTCAATACTACGCTCCAGTGCCGGAATCCTTGCTTGGGTTCGTGCTATAGCTCGTTCTAGTAATTGTAGCATATCACCAGAGGCAACAGGTTGAGCTTGGGCAATTTGAAGCTGGATAGTAGATAGTTGAGAGTAGGAAGATTCAGCATCATCGGCTGCACTTTTCATTTCATCTAGTGCCGCAATCGTTGCCTCGGTCTCTCCAAATAGTTCAAAAATGGTTAATTCCAAGGCAGAAGCTTCATTAACAATATCTAAAGCCTGCTGTTTTAATTGATTTATAATTTCAGTAGTTCTTGATGGTAAATCAGCCATATTTACACCCCTAAAATAAGTTATTGCAATAAAAATTCAACATACCATAGTGTAATCGATCAACATCCGAAGCAGTTCACAATCATACCGAAATCCCTTTCATCCATCAGCATCCATCGTGGCACGGGCCCAAAAGCCCGTGGTGAATCGGTTCAAAAAAGAGCGTGAAGCGAAGCTATCTTCCCGCAAGGGTTCGGTGAAGGGTAGGGAATCGCCCTCAAAAAGAGCGATGGCTACGCCCCGGCCCCGGCCTACGCACTTCACCAAAACAAATTATCCCTCATCCTCCGATTTCACAGGAACACGCCCAGAAATCACAATAAATCCCACCGACTCAAGAGTCAGGTGCGGTTGGCGAATTCCGGCTAAAACCGCTTGACTCAACAAACTTTCGGTACTAATTTCATCAGCCAAAACCGATTCTAAAAGCTGTTCCGATTTAGAAAGTCGATTCAAACGTAATTGCAATTGATTCACCCGATTTTCGAGTTGAATTGCAGCACTGGTAGCAGAATTATTGCACATTTCGACAAAAGCCTCACGTCCGCGCAACAATTCCTCCGATACCACCCGCCCCTTCTGACAAAAATCATCCCAATCCAGGGAATCTACAAAATTGTCAATCAGCGACGTGCGATTTTTAGACAAATTGTAATCCCGATTCGGGCCGCCTTTCCCCTTATAACCCCGCTGCAAAATTACCAAAACTTCCGCATCTTCTACCAGAGACATTTGTTCGCTGCGAGCATCTACATACACAGTTTCAAAAATTGGTAAAAACAGAGCATCAGCGCGCCGTTGCAAAGCTTTTAAGTTGTAATTCTCGATATTTTGTGCTTGCAAAACTTGAGCAGCAGGCTGCACATCAGTCTGAATTGAATAATTAAACTGAAAGCCAAACCATTCCTTTCCTTCCGCAGCATCCCAACTTTCATCGTGACGCCACATCGCAAAAGCTTGACCCCGATCGTCCCAGCGAACATAAGCGCCCAGTGCATCAATTAATCCCTCGCCAGTTCGATAAAGAACGACATCGGTATTTTGATAAGCAATGCGCCGATTGTAGCTACCGTACTGCTGACAATAGGGAACTAATCGAGTTGTCAAATCCTTGGAGGGAATTAAGGTTTTTTGAGTAGGTTGATAGCGCACCAACCCGGATATACTGGAATGTTCGATTTGTTTGAAGTGGAGGGCTTGACACAACCAACCTTCCGCCGCCCGCTGCATTTCTTTATGGCGTGCGTCGCAGTTATCGAGGGCTTCAAAATACTGAGATGCGCTGTCATCAAGAATATCAATTTCATCGAGGGCGTATTGTTCGTCGATTTTGATTTTCTCTTGTTCGATTTCAGTTTTAATCGATTCTATTTCGCTTGATAAGCCCTTCGCTCCTTCAGTAAACAACTTTTCTTCCAGTGCAATCAGTTTGGTTTCGGCATAAAACTGAAGGCTGGAAATAGATTTGTTGAAGATGTCAAACCCGTTTTTTAAGACTTGAAACCAAGCTTCGTGGGGGCTATCGGGCATATCCGGGCCTGCAAACAAACAAAATTGCACTCCCATTTTGCTACCAATGCGATCGACTCTGCTGAGTCTTTGTTCTAGCTGGTTGGGAAACCACGGTAAATCGAAGTGGACTAACCAATCTATAAATTGCAGGTTGACGCCTGTTTCTGCCGATCGATCGCACACCAAGACAAAACAATGCGGTTCAGTCTTAAACCGATGGAGATTCGCCTCCACATCATCCGCTGATTTGGTCATGTCATGGCTGGCGATCGCCTTTTTACCAAAGATTTTAGCTAAATTTTCCGCAATCTCTTGACAAGTCGTCGTAAAACTGGTGAAGATCGCAATTTTCGGGAAACGTTCGCCCGGAATCGGCCGTTTAATTTGCTGTTGAATTCTGGATAGCAAATCGCGAGGATTGCTGTGATATTCGCGCGGAACCTTCAATGCAACTGCCAAAAATCGCAAAATAGCGATTCGTAACAAACCCAGTCGATCGAACCCTTCCTCGACCTTTGACACGGTGTTGAGCAAGGTTTCTAGCAGTTCCCTTTCTTCGGGAAACGGCGCTGTTTTGGTCAAAATTGCGGTGTCGCTTTGTCCGAATTCGCGATCGAGCTCGGGACTGGATTTTTTCTGCAAGCGAGCTTTGACAACCCGTTCCAAAACATTCAACCAAGTACCGGAAGCGCGGAAAAACAGCAGAAAAATTCTCTGATATTCGCTAGATTTGGGAGCCGCAGCGCGCCATTTATCGAGTACAGTTTGAATTTCAGACCACTGTTCGTCATTGAGATCGTACTCAGCTTTAGGTACAGTATCGCGATCGAAAATCACATCTTCCACCGCATCCCGGCGGTTGCGGAGAATGCGGCGGTGCAGGCGGTAGGTGTCTCTAACGTGGGCGCGAATTGTTCGGATCAGGCGAGATTTTTCTTCGGCTTCTTTGGTTTTTAAGCATTTTTCTAATTCCTTTGCCAATCCGATCAGATAATCATCTTTAGCAAAAAGAGTGCGAAGTTGAGCAAGTTTTGTTTGCAAAACAGCAGGCTGTGTTGTCTCTCGGAAATCGAGTAAAGTTTGACCGATTTCTTGACGGTTCTGCACCTGTGATTTGAAACTTTCTAAATCGTCAACACGGTAGGTTGTGGGGTCTAGCAAGTGCAGCATCGTGAGAAAATCTTGCTCGCGGCCGATGACTGGCGTTGCAGATAATAACAATAAATTTTTGCTTTTGTGAGCTAGTTTCTGGCAGAGTTCAAAGGATTGTTGTTGATTGCGATCGCTCGAATTAGCCATGGCTGCGAGTTCTTGCGCTTCATCAACAATCAAAAAATCTAGGTTAGCATTGCGGCTAATTTGATTGATTTCGCTCAAAGAAACAAGCTGCACTCGATCGGCAAAATGAGACAAATAGAATTTATTTTCTAACTCTTGCCGCCACTGTTCGAGCAGGTATTTGGGAACGATTACCACAGCGCGCCCGTTAGCATCGTCTAGCAAGAATTGGCGGAGAATTGTTCCCGCTTCTACTGTTTTCCCCAGTCCTGCTTCATCTGCCAACAAATAGCGCACGATTGGGTCTTCTAGGACGCGCCGCACGACTTCAACTTGGTGCGGGTACAGGTCTATGTTGGCAGAAATTAAGCCCGTCATGCCGCGACTGACGGCGCGCTGTTCGATCGCAGATTGCACAAAAGCCAAACGGCGATCGTGAAAATACGGGGTTTCTTGGCCTTTGACTGCTAAAATGTCGATCGGATCGGCGATCGGGATATTGCAGCGAACGTAAAGCTCGGCTTCGACAGCTTGCAAACTTTGGCTGTCGGGGAGGTCAATTTCGTACTCTAATTTATCTTCATCCCAGTCATAAACTCGACCAATTATCCACCTTTCGTGACTTGTGCTCCAGAGGTAGCAGCGGGTTTGACGCTGAAGTCGGGCTTCTTGTAGCAAACCGAGGGGTACAGTTTTGCGGATGCGGTTTTTTACTGAGCAAAAATATTCAACTATGGCGTCTGGGTGGGATACCTCGACAACTTTTCCGATTCCCATATCGTTTTTGGGCGATCGAACTAATGAACCAACATCAATCATAATTTTAGCCTGACAATATCTGTTAGAATACACTAACGCCTGAGGGAATAGAATAACATTAGTTTGTAGTAAGGACTTTAGTCAAATGGCACTGAAAAAGTGGCCAAAAAAAATCTGTAAGGCAAGATATACATAGATAATTGCCTTACAAACCAAAATATCTGTTTCCATTATGCCAAATCGTGCGTCCATTCTCACACAACAA
>NZ_JAHREU010000119.1:0-10120 GCF_020883145.1 Microcoleus sp. CAWBG27 | reverse complement strand
GGACTACTGGGTGATGTTGAGTCACCGAGATAATTGAGTATTTCTACTCATTTTTGTCTCGGATGATTCACTTTTCCCCCCTCAATCCCCCTATGTGCCAGTTGGGGGTGCGGAATGTGGGTTATAAAGGGGGAGTCGCGGGACGAGTCGCAAGATGAGTGGCGCCTTAAAATTGAAATTAGCTTAATTGCTATCTTGTATTCGTAGGCGCCAGCCCGCAATCAAACCGGACAAAATAAACGAGCCTTAATCAGTGAAGTAAGCATTCAGTTGCTTTTGGGAGATTCGTAGGCTCTTCTTGTCCTTGTACTTTTATTCTCCCCAACTACATGAAATATTTAATCGTAGGCATTGACGTTTCTCGGTCATCAATTGCCGCGTGTTTTATGCTGGAAAAACCCAGCAACCCCCGCGACGACTACTTTGACGCCGACATCAAGGAGTATCGCTCGAACCTTGAAAATTTAAATAATTTAAGGAAAAAAATCGAGAGCTTCAGCGCCGACAAAATAATTGCAATCTGCGAGCCAACCGGAATTAATTACGCAAAGCTCTGGATGAATAAACTTGCCGACTGGGGAATCGAAGTAAGAATGATTTCCAACAGCAAACTGCCCAACTACAGGGCAGAATTGATGGGGAAAGAAGGCAAAAGCGGCGCAAAAACTGATGACATTGATGCCTTTGCTATTGCTTGCTGGTATTTCGACAAACCGGAATCAAGCTACCTCAAAATTCGGGATTCCCTGGTGAGCCAAGTTAAGCAAATTTGCTTGCGGATAGAACATTTGAATCGAGTGCAATCCCCTATCATCAACAGAATGAGGCAGGAGCTAGCGTGGCAATGCCCAGAGATTGCCCAAGTACGATCGGCAAAATCGCAAGAAGAATTACCGCCCCTGATGTGGGGATGGCTGGCAGGACGGCGAAAGTCGCAAAAGTACGATCGCATTTTGGACGCAACCGTTGGCGCTGGAATCGAAGCTCAAACTCAGTGGGCCGCCAGCCAATACTGTGAAATCGAAGAGGAAATTTTCAAGCTCAAAAAACAGTTGGTTCAACTAATCGAGCATCCGCAGTTTCGGGAATATCGGCGGATTTTTACAAAATTCGGTTTCGGGTATCAACTGCAAGGGTACTTGCTCGGTGCGATTTACCCGATCGAAGACTTTCTAAAAGACGGCAGGCCGGAAGTAAAAATCAGGAAGAACCGCCAAACTGGCAAAGAGTGCAAGCTTAAATTGTCCGAGCGCCGCTTCATGAGAGCCGTCGGCATGGGCGTAATTCGCGACGACAGCGGCCAGAAGAAAAAGGGAAAACAGTCCGGCAGTGCGCTGTGTAGGAAAGCACTCTGGCAATGGTGCTTCACTCGGTTAGAAGTTAGCCGAAACAATCCGCCGCTGAAATTTGTTTACGGTCAGGGGAGCGACGCCGAGCAAATGTCTCCGGCGGAAAACCTAAAACGGAGAAAGAAAGGTGGGACTCCAATTAAACTGGCCCGCCAGCGAGTTATCGCCCGCTGCATCCGCGAGCTCTTTAAGGAGTTGTGCGGCATCCTCAAAATCTAAAATCTAAAATCTAAAATCTAAAACTCCACTAAAAAACCCACGGGAGTAGTCTGTCCGTGGGTCTTTAAATGAGGAGAAACCTTGTTACAGTGAATACACAGGTCAGTTTATTTGTTCTATGTGAACTAATTTTCAGCAAACTACACCAAAACAGGAGTAACGCGCCAATGGTCTCTACCGCCCCAAAAGAAATATCCACCCACAAGGAATCGCTATTGAAGCAAAAGCATCCTAAAACTCACAACCATTATAGGTTTCAGGATTTTTTTGCCTTCGATCGCGAGTTTGGTACAATTAACGACTGGAATAAGTCCCGCAACATTTTTACCAGCGAAGACTTCATCATCGGTTTAGTGGAGGGACTCGAAGAAGAAGTAGGCCCGGCGTCCTCTGTCATCATGTATACTATTGGTTGCCAGTGGGGGCTGCAAGATTCCGAATTTTTTCAAAAATGGTTTAGCGCCGAATTCAGCCAGAACATTCGCCAGTCGAATCTGATGTTCCTGCTAGAAACTTGGTGGTGGCCTTTCACTGCTCAAGGTTGGGGTCGCTGGGAAGTTGACATGAGCGATCGCAAACATGGCTGCATCTTCATCAACCTCTTTGACTCAGCAGTTGCTCGAACTTTGGGCGACGTAGGCAAACCAGTTTGTCACCTATACGCCGGTTTGTTCGCCGGTTTCTTCGGAGCTCTAGTCAAAAAGCCTCTTAGTTGCATAGAACTTCAATGTTACTCAATGGGAGAAACCTATTGTAAATTCCTCCTCGGCAACCCAGACAAAATTGATGCAGCAGCATTCTGGCTCAACGAAGGTGCCAACGCCCGCGATATTCAAAATCGACTGCAACACGGTGAAATATTGCGGTAAACAACCTGGAAAGGCACATCCTCTGCCCTGCCTTTCCTCCCACCAATCTCGCGATCGCCAATAGCGACCGATGGTGGGTCTCTCCAGGCAGGAAGAAAGATGAAAAGTCAAACTTCATGGTTGGGTAAGTCTGTCCAAGACTTCTTTGGTCACTATAATTGGCTGGGACAACCTTTAGAAACCCAAAATGGCTCGACTTCTGGTCAAACGCTGAGTTTAACGCGATCGGTAGCAGACTTTTTTCAAGCTATTTCTTGGGAAGGAATTCCCGAAGTAGGCGCCCTACCCCTACCGCCACCCTTGCCAGCAATTTCTATTTCTGAACCTGCCGAAGTCACCATTGACGATCTATTCGACCTCTTTTAATCTGCGTGGGGAATTGAAAATCGCCAATAGTTAATATTGATTAGTTGTTATTTGTTATTGGTGGTAATTACGAAAATTATTACCAACTGTCAACTGTCAACTGTCAACTGTCAACTGTCAACTGACTTCCTTTTATCAATTACCGATTACCAATTAATTAAAATCATGCACCCTGAGATTGAGGCCCTGCTGGATCAGGCAGAAACCCGCTTTCTAAAAGGCGAAGAACTCATAACTTTTAAGCGTCAAGCTGCAATCCTCGCCCAGCGCTTAAAAATTTACGAATTTTTGCGAGAGAAGGAAGCAAGCATCTTCCAACCAATAGCCAACAAGCTACAAGAAAAATTCCCCGACGAAAAAGAAGAAAACTTAGAACGATCGCTCAAACACTGGATTTTAGTCTTGCGGTACTGCGCCATGGCCATGCTGCTGAACGATCGAGATTTTCTCGAACAGCGATTCCTAGACTGGGTTTCCGGTATAGTCGAAGCCCACCAAACTCAAAAAATCGAAGCAACTGTTTGCAATTTGTTGCAAACTCGTTTAAAAGAAATGCTTTCCGAGCAAGCAAGAGCATTGTTGCAACCATTTTTTGACCAAGCAAAATCAATGATTGTTGACCAAGGCAATAAAGAATAGGCAACAGGTAATACCTTGAAAAAATGTAATTTAGGAAGCATAAATGATGAGTTATTAGTAATAGATTGAATTTTAAACTTAATCCTCATAACTCCTTTTTTACAAACAACCAATTGCCAATTCCAAATTTCCTAGCTCCATAATAATTTATCTCTTCCGTCTTCCTTCTTCCTTCTGCCCTCCACATCCCCATTGCCGATTAACCATGATTAATATTGCCGAATTGCTCAAACAGCCCCGCCTCCCTGGAAACTACTTTGCTAGCGATGCCTACGTCCGAGGCGACCTCGAACTAGGCCTGCTAGAAAACCGCCGGGGCGATCGGCTCATAGCCCTCCCAGAAACACTGATTCAAGCCATTCATATCGGCTTAGAACAAGAAACAGGCCAAGCCTCCCGCCTCGTGCTTTTCAACTGCGGTCGTTGGTGGGGGAAAAACTTCTACGTGCGTTTTTGCGAAGAAGTCAGCGAATACTACGGCCAGCCAGTTTCCGAAATGGAAATGGTAGAATTTCTTCAGTCCTTGCAACAGTGCTGGAAAACTCACGGATGGGGAAAATTTGAATTTGACCCCAGCTATTCCGAACAGGGATTTTTAATAGTAAAGATTGGTAACTCTCTTTTTGCTAAAACAGCTCCCAAGTCGAAGCGGCCGGCCTGTTATTTAGAAGCAGGCATCTTAAGTTCCTTCTTTAGTCAGCTTACAGGTCGAGAACTCCACTGCTTGCAAACCTCCTGCGAATCCTTGGGTTCGGACTGCAACCGCTTTATTTTAGGACTGCGCGATCGCCTCCAACCAGCAGATTCTATGGTCGAAGAAGGACAAGCTCACGAAGCTATTATCAGTCAGCTTTGCCAAAAAAACTGACTCGTGTAACAGCTATTAGTTTATTGTCAATAACTATCAGCTAGGTTATTGGGCGGCTATTTTATCCACCCGACGATCGAACACTACAGACAGTTAAATTATCAAAAATCTACAGAGTTTTAAAAATGGTTTTAGCTATTTCAAAAAAAAATTGACTGTAACTCAATAAGCTTGGGTTAGCTAAGCGTTTCATTGCTGTCCCCGCTCTCGAAGGGAGCGATATGTTATGAAAGCAATCACCAAGACTTTCTTGGGTTCTCAAGTAACAACAGGTGCGGGCATAAAAATTATCTTTTTAACCCAAGCTTAAGTAGTTGGACAAGATTAATTACACTGCATTAATTACACTGCGATGCTCGCCAAGCTTCCCAAGTAGTGATTGCCAAGCATTTTTTGTGAATTGATTGTGTCAGGTTACTTATTGGACTATAACTCGCACCTAGACAATTCATGATTTACGTTAGAACAATACTCCGGACATAATTTTGGCTAATTTTAACAATCAAAGCTCTATCGAGGCAACTGCTGGAACTCGATATTTGCTTTTTAACATCAAGGGTGCAGCCTAGAGAGATAAAAAATCACAATTTTTGAAATTAACGCCAAAAAAATGTTATGTAACAGTTCAAAAAACTGTCAGTATTGTTAGAAACTCATAAAATTTAAAAGCAATCACAACCTCAAACTTTTTTCTCAAACTTAATGGACGCCAATGAACTTCTAAATCGATATGCAGCCGGCGAAAGAGATTTTAGACAGGCCAACTTGCGCGGCATTGTGTTGAGTCCGATCGATTTATACCGTTCCAGCGATGCCCCAACTCTACGTTTGGACAATCTTAACGAACACCAGCACAGACCATACTTAATTGGTGCTAACCTCAGTCAAGCCGACCTCACCAAAGCCCATTTGAGCCGGGCCAACCTCAGCAAAGCCGACCTCAGCGGAGCCAATCTGACCGGCGCCAACCTCATGGCAGCAAGTCTCAGCGGAGCCAATCTCACCGATGCCAATCTCACCAACGCCAACCTAGCCGGAGCTCACCTGAATTGGGCAAACCTGACAGGAGCAATTCTCCCCAAGGCAAATCTCATAGGTGCAGATATGAGCGCGGCAAACCTCACCAAAGCCGTTCTGAGCGAAGCAAATCTCAGTAAAGCCTATCTGATTAAAGCCAATCTCAACGGCGCAAACTTGAAAGATGCAGACTTGACTCTAGCAAGTCTCAAAGAGGCAGACTTGAGCGACGCACAGCTCACCGGAGCCGAATTGTCCAAAGCCAACCTAGCCGGAGCCAACTTAACCCGTGCCGAACTCAGCAAAGCCAACCTCAGCAAAGCTAACCTCAGGCGAACTAACCTCACTCAAGCTTATTTAAACAGCGCGTGTTTGAGCGAATCAGATCTCAGCGAAGCTTGCTTGGACAGAGCAAATTTGTGCAAAGCAGATCTGAGCAAAACCTACCTCAGAAAGATTACTTTGAGTGGCTGCCACTTAAGCGGTATCAACCTCAGCGGGGCTGATTTGGGGGGTGTAGACTTGAGCCGCAAACTTTTAACCGGAATTAATATGGCAGAGGCCTTGTTGAACGAAGCCAATTTCAGCGGTGCTTATTTGATGGAAGCTAACTTGAGTGGAGCCAATCTCACCAAAGCTAACTTGAGCGGGGCATACCTGATCAATGCCAACCTTTCTAATTCTTGCCTGCGTGAAATTGACTTGAGCAAAGCTAACCTCAGTAAAGCCAATTTGCGGAAAGCTGACTTGACAGGAGCAAACCTCCGCGGAGCCATTCTCAGTGAGGCGGATTTGGGGGGAGTGAACTTGCTTGGAGCTATTCTTCCTAACGGCAAAATCTATCACGGTTAATGCGATACCAGTCCGCTAAAACAATACAACCCTTGCCCCTTGCTCCAAGCATTTATGCAATCAGTCATTCCCGCTCGAAAATGATATGACTTTCCCTTGATTATTTACCGACTATAGTGCGGTTGATGTCGAGAATCGGAAAAAATAAGCTGATTTCTTCAGCAGTGAGATATTGTTTTATTACCTTTTTCATGACATCGTAGGTCACGGTCGAACTATTACGACTGTGAACAGCGCCTAAAATACTTTGCAACCAAAGCAGCAGCCGATCGCGCAACCGTTCAGTATCATTAATCAACAGTGCTGCCGCCGAATGCCTCAATACCCGCACACCATCTCCACGGCACTTTTCAGTCAGATCTTGAGAACCGCGGCGATATAAACTAGGGTCGATAGATTGCATTTGTGCTTCCACCTGCCGAATAATTTCTTTTTCAGAGGCTTGAAGTTTTTTATAAGCGCTCATCCGGTGATTTAAAGACTGAAAGTAGTCTTTCAAAAATTGGAGTTCTTCAGCGGTGGCGTAGCGTCCGTCTGCTTCCGTGCTCAAACGTGCAAGTTGGCTCAACATAGATTTTTCTCAACTACTAAAATACAAACATATCAGTTTTAAGCTTCTTTAGTACGAACTAAATATTGTCCTACTTGGAAGCGGGTTTCATTAAGCTGTGTAACGATCGAACGAGTAATTAACTTTCCCGATTCTACAACTACTTGACCCGTAATTGGGTGTAACAAATCTTGCTGAGCTCGGCGACCGATCAGAGCTTCCACATTTTCAATAGCATTAATGTACATCCCCGCAGGTATCTGTACAACGACACCCTCACCCATAATTTGAGCTTGACAAGCAAGTCGCGAATTGGCTTTAGCTGTAGTAATGACCTCCAGCGTCCTCCTCTCGCGACGGTTCATGTCAGACAAACCTTCCATGCCCTCTTTAATGTAAACGTGGCAGGTAGCGCACATTCCTCGCCCGCCGCATTCCTTAAGAACGTCTAAGTCTTTGGAAAGTAAGGCAGCCAGGATATTCGATCGGGTTTCCACTGCCATTTCCTCGGCAATTGGATCGAGTCTAATAATTTTAACCATATTGATTTTTCATCCTGTCAAGTTCAGTATGCAAGCAAGTGCGATCGACATATTCAAAGCCAAAAAAATTTGGCTAACACTCAAAAAAGCTAAGATGGCTTGACGACAGCCTCAACTTCTGGCTCTCTAACCCAGATTGCATAACCGCTAGCTGTTTTCGTAATCGCTGTTGAGTCACCCCGATTCGCCAACTTAGCCACGATGGCTAAAACCTTCGATGGTTCTTGGACAGCTTTGAAAAAACTGTAATACTCACAATCAACTAAAATAGCAGCCACAGGCAGTTCCAGATCCGGTACCCGAATCCGGCAAGATTGATACTGACTGCGAAACTCAAGGATTTTGGTAGGTGCGACCGTGCGATCGCTCCTAGGAGGCTGAGAATGAACCTGAGATAACATAGCAGTACCTGGCGATCGATTCAAAAAATTGAATTTTTGTCAGCATTCTTTACATATTTTAATACTAGCTCAAGCTTTTTCTATAATTAGACCGATGCAACATTCTAAGTACCGTATTTTAGGGCTAGTCGGACAAGGGCAATTTGGTCGAGTTTTTTGTGCCAGCGTTCGAGAAACTCCCGCCAAGGACTCCCGCCTCACCAGCCAACTGGTTGCTCTCAAAGAACTCAGCCATCAAAAAGCCCCAACTAGCGAATTTTTAAGAGAGCTGTGGTTTCTGATCACCTTGCAACACCCCAACATTGTCACCTGCCGAGCTCTCGAACACACAGCCACAGGCAGGTACTTGGTTATGGACTACTGTGAGGGAGGAACTCTCCGCAACCTGCTCAAACAAGACCGTCCCTTGCGGTTGCTCGAAGGTTTACAGCTAGTCATGGAACTTTTAGCAGGCTTAGACTACGCCCACCGCCGAGGCGTAGTTCATTGCGACATCAAACCTGAAAATATCCTCCTCACTCTAGGCTCCAAAGGTTGGTCGCCGAGGCTGTCTGACTTTGGTATCGCCCGCCGACTTCCAGAAATCGGTACAACTCGCCTCCACCAAGAAATTTCTCCCGACGCTACCGTAGGTTCCCCAGCCTACATGGCCCCAGAGCGGTTTTACGGTCTTTATTCCCCCATGTCAGATATATATGCAGTGGGAATTTTGCTGTTTGAGTTGCTCATGGGCTACCGCCCTTTCGGCGGAGCCCCCGGAGACTTGAGGTGGGCGCACCTGAATCAACGCTTGCAACTTCCCGACGCCATCCCCGAACCGTTGCAAGCAATAGTCAAAAAATCTTTGGAAAAGCTGCCGGCCCGCCGTTTTGCCAGTGCTTCCCAAATGGCTCAAGCTCTGCGACTGATCGTGTACGACCCCGCTGTCCGGCAATTGGGCGACTGCATTGTTCCTTGGGAAAACCCCACAACCAACAGCGCTAAAAACCTGAAGTCGGACACTGATTCTGCGCTGGAATCCGAAGAGGAAAAATCATCACAGCCGGCTATTAATTTACTTCGGACTGTTCGTTATTCGGTTTTGCAGCCAAAACCGCTAATACTTCCTGCACCGCTGACTGCTTTAATTGCCACGGAAAAGTATCTCTACGCTTCTGTAGGTAAAGAGGTAAAGGTTTGGTGTCAGCCGGGACAACACGCAGTTACAACAGAAGAAATGCCGACTTCTATATTAATGCCGGAAATTGTGCGTGGCATTTTACCTGCTTCCCACGGCTGCTGCGTTCTCACTCAGCAAAAACTTTACTGGCTCAACGAGGGTTCTGTGGAGCCTCAGTGCCTACTCGATATGGGTGTAAGGCAAGGTGCAGATGCTTTTAAAGCTGCTGTTGATTCTCACGGTCGCTGGTTGACAGTAGCTGTTCCCGGCGAACTGCGTTTTTATGCTTTAGCTGACAATAGCACCGCGGGCGATCGAGAAAAAGCCCTAAAGTCGATCACTACTGTGCCTTTACCGGAACACTATTTACCAGAATTAACGTTTTTGGATCGACGACACGTTTTAGCCGTTTGGCCAGACAACGAACCAAAAAATCCCCAAACTATTTTTAGAGTTTACACTCGCCGCGGCACATCAGTGGGTTCTGTAAAGTTGTCTGCCAGCGTCGGACAGATGCTGCTGACACCTGAGCCTTATACCTTGCTCGGAATTCCCCAAGGTGGTAAAGCCGCTGTGTTGTCGATGAAATTGTGGCCGCTCAAGCTAGCGCGAATTCCTCTTGAAAGTTTGCCCGTGTCTGCTTGTGTGACTAATTGGGGATGGGTGTTGGCAGATGTTGGGGGGCAGGTAGCAGTGTTAAACAGTCAAGGGATTCAAGTAGGCAATTTTAGTGGCCCAGCCTCACCTCGGGCGATCGCCCCTTGGGGTAGCACAGGTTTGGTGATTGCTGCCAATACTGAGTCGGAGACTCACTTGCACTTTTTAGACGTAGATGTTGAGGAGACAAACTCGCGATCGAGTCTCAAAGCCTGATAAATGGGCTAACTGAAAATGTTTGGGGGTGGCTGTAATTAAGGAGATTGTAGTTGCGGGCGATGGATTTGTGTGGGGCTAGGACTTGCAGGTGGGCGATCGGATCGATCGCATACCCCAATTTCCCTGAGTCAAGTGCAGCGAATGCCGGCACTACTCATCATATATATATGAATCAGATTGACCGATCGCCTAGTGCTGTGGTGAACAGGGTGCGATCGGGCTGACACCGTAACCAAAGTCTTAGTAGCTCTGACTAAATCCGATTATATTCACCTCTGAAGTATTCTACAGAGTGCTGTCAAAAACGGACATAGGGGGTAAAAAAGCAGGTTGTGGGGTTAAAGCAGATTGGGCGATCGGAAATGCGAGCATCAAGGAACAGCCGAAACCCGTGCGGTGTATAGGTTCAAAAA
>NZ_JAHREU010000118.1:0-10465 GCF_020883145.1 Microcoleus sp. CAWBG27 | reverse complement strand
ATAGGCTTGACAGTATTCGTCTACAAAACTGACTGTAGGGACTGGTTCGCGGGGTACTACCATACATTTTAACTATTTGACGGCTTCAGGAATATTATACTATGGCTAAAGTGATGAAAGAGCGCTAGGAGCCGGATGCAGTGAAAGCTGCACGTCCGCGTTCTGAAGGAGAGGTGTCCTGTGGTAACACAGGCATCGACTCTAATTAACTGAGAGGTGCCGGGGATAATACCCCGCATCGACTCAACCTACTTCCAAATCGAATTTTTTTTCATTAGATCCAATTCCTGTCTACGGAAATATTGGATCTCAGAATGTCACATTTAGCGGTTCGCGAATTAAGAGAGGATTGTACAAAACATCGTGTGGTAGATTGATTAATGCCGATGTTAATGGGTCTTATAATATCTTAAGAAAAGCAATCCCAAATGCTTTTAGCGATGGGATAGAGAGCTGCGTAGCTCAGCCGAGGCGGGTTAATCCGCTCAAAGTGAAAGGGAAACGGGAGGGACTGGATGCCTCCCACGTCATGTCATAGATGACTATACTTTTACCAGCTATCTGACGACCTAACAGCACGCAACTAAACAAGTAAAAAATAAAAAGTATCTCTTCTCAACCTGACTTTATGAGCAAAGTTCTAGTTATATTGGGCGAATTGAGCGATCGCGACATCGATTGGATGCTCGCCAACGGCAGTCGCACCACAGTCCCCCCCGGCACCACCCTCATCGTCGAAGGTCAACCCTTAGACGCGCTGTACATAGTTCTGGATGGAACTTTGAGCGTTGCTGTATCATCTTTGGGCGACAAAGAAATTGGAAAAATCATCTGTGGCGAAGTCTTGGGCGAAATGTCTTTTGTAGACGGGAGGCTTCCTTCTGCTAGCGTCACGGCAATTGATGAATGCCTCATCCTGTCAATTCCGAGGCGGCTGCTAACTGAAAAACTAGAGCAAGACGTGCTGTTTTCCCTGCGGTTTTATCGGGCTATTACTAAATTTCTGTCGTCGAGACTGCGGGGTACAGTCAAACGCTTCGGCGAAGATACTGATTATTTAATATATCAAGACCCCCACGACGATCGCGCGATCGGGCAAAATGTCGAAAATCCTGATTTGGCTCAATCTAGATTTGAATGGCTGTTGCAGCGTTTGAAGGCGACTTGAAGTCAGTTGACAGTTGACAGTTGACAGTTGACAGTTGATAGTCATTAATTAGTTAACAACTAACAGTCATTAGTCATCAGTCATTAGTCAGCAGTCAGTAGTCATTAGTTAGTTGCTACAAATTCTCTTCGGATCGATGCCCGATGCCCGATGCCCAATTCCCAATTCCAGATGCCAAATTAAAAAACATATTTTTCGGCAACGCGCCAGTAGCGGGAAAAACGCTTCAAATCAATGTAGCCATCGTAGCGGACAAAGGGCTCGGATGGCAAAACTTCTACTGGGAACTCGATCGTAATTTCCCGGCAAATATCCTCAAACCGAGGGCTGGGACTTTCCGCTGTAACTACTTGATTCGCACCGGATTCGATCGCAAAAGCGATAACTTCGGCAGCGACATCGCCGCGCCGAATAACTACCGGCAACTCTAGCAAACATTCATAAATAAACACCATTCGCTTGAGACTTAACTGCCATTCATCGATCAGTGCATCGTCCCAAACCCAGATTGCTGGTGCTTCTGGGTGAGCTTGAAAAGCTGGGCCTTGTGGACTCAAACAGTCGCCGTGCAGCCAAATAATCGGATTGTTCATAAATTGGTAATTAGGGCTTGCTGAAAAAGTCAGAAAACAGCATTTAGAAAGATGAGTGAATTTGAGAGTGCCTCGACAATATAAGTTTTCTCAATATTGTTCTGGCTAGATATA
Source organism: Microcoleus sp. CAWBG27 (assembly GCF_020883145.1). NCBI lineage: Bacteria > Bacillati > Cyanobacteriota > Cyanophyceae > Oscillatoriales > Microcoleaceae > Microcoleus > Microcoleus sp. CAWBG27. The sequence continues at coordinate 8,590 of NZ_JAHREU010000118.1, read as the reverse complement.
GCTTTTGCCAATCATTTAAGCCAAAAAACATCCCCAAAGGTTTTTATTATGAAATAGACCGAAAAAAAGCCAAAAAGCCTGCCGTAGCAGGGCAGAAAGATTCATCACCAGAAAAGTTATTGCGATGCTTGTTTCAGAAGTATTATTAAGTTTAGTCATCACTCTACCGAGGCTGAATCTTCTTTTAGCTTCTCCAAATTTCCCCTCAATTAAGTTACGAATTCTTTCGTCTGATTGAGCTTGTTTTTTTAGTGATTTGCTCAGATTTTTGGGAGGTCTTCCTCCTAGACGAACACCGCTCATTCTAATGCCGAGTTCTTGGCACCAAACGCTATTTTCTTTGGTTCGATATATCTGATCTACATGAATTGATTCAGGATAAAATCCGGTAAATTGTTTAAAGGCTTCTACTTGTCTTTTAAGGTCTCCTGATTCGTTGAAGTTATCCCAACTAATTCGGTCTAAAAATACGTAACCCTGGAGACAACTGGCTGACAGTTTGTAAGGATTCAGGTAAAAATAGTTTCGCTCCCGAGCCGAAAAATATGGTAATGTAGTCAGATGAGCGAAAAGTCAGAGTTATCAGCAGCACTAACATTAGAAATGGTTGACCAGTTGAGTCGTGAGGAACTGGTCAAAATTGTGCTCACCCAACAGAAGCTGATAGAAAAACTGCAAGAAGAGCTCGAAAAGCTCAAAGAGAGACAGCCCAGTAATAGTAAAACATCATCAAGACCACCATCGAGCGATCTGATCCAGAAACCAGAGACACCCAAAGCTGACAACTCAAAAGAGTCAGAAGACAAGCCAAAGCGCAAACCAGGAGGGCAACCAGGACATATCGGGAAAACCCGAAAAGGATTTGGACGAGTAGATAGATATCAAATCAGCACCCCTTCTTCTTGCGAGCATTGTGGTAGCACTGAATTAAGTGATGCGATCGGTTATAGCAAGCAGCAAGTAGCGTGTTTAGTTACCAGACCAATTGAAGTAGTGGAATATCAACGAGTCAAATGTCAATGCAATGAATGCGGAGCAATGGTGATTGGACCAGTCTCACCGGGCATAGTTCCAGGACAAGATTTAAGCATTGACCTACAAGCATCCGCAGAGCTGGTTGGGTAATTATGGGCATATGTCCTATGAAAAACAACAAGAGTTCCTGCGGGAACTAGGTGGAATTGAAATAGGGCTGGGTACTTTACAAGCAACAAATGCGCGGGTAGCTGATGCTGTAAAGCCAGCCGTTGAAGAACTCTGGAAATGGGCACCACTACAATCCAACGTCCATGTCGATGAAACTCCATGGTGTGTCAAGGGAGTCAAAGAATGGTTGTGGACAGCCACAGGTCAAAAGTTTTGGGGAGCATAACACTTACGCAATGAGTATAAATACTCACAAATACTATGCCCCTCATTAGTCCATAATTAAATATGTTTACCACTCTTGAAAAATCATGAATCCAGAGAAACAAAGAAAGCTGCAAGAATATACCAGAGCAATTGCTGAGATTTTATATACAGAAGCTGAATCTGAACAACAGTTCACGCAAAGGAAGTATAGAAAAAACTATTCAGACACAGCTTCAACAGTATGTCAGTCCCGAAATTGCCGCTTTTTTTTAAGCAATCAACAGGAACAACTTCCGGCAGAACCAGAAAACTTACCAGTACATTAGGGATACTAAAAATTAGTGAAAAACAAGCTAAAATACTTGGAGTTAAGCCCTGCACAAGAGTCAGTCCACATTTGGAACAATGTTGTCTGAGATTGAGTGCCAATATGTCATACGAGCAAACGGCAGTAGATTTAGAATACATCACCGGTGTCCAAACTAATGCCATGTCACAACGCCCGATTAGTCCATCGGCAAGAGTTTCAGTTGCCGATAGTCACAGAACTAATTAAAGAATTATGTGTAGATGGAGGAAAAGTTAGATTAAGAACTGCACAGGGACTAGAATGTATCTACAGAGACTATAAAGCAATTCACACCAACATCGGATTGCTCGCAGGTTATCAAGATAATATTGGGCTGATTGATTGGGTCAACAGTCAACCCATCGCCAAGGTTGTTACCTGTTTGGGAGATGGACATGATGGAATTTGGAATATTATTGGGTTAGTCGCCCCCAATGGACAACGCCGAGAAATCCTTGACTGGTATCATCTGATCGAAAATTTGAATAAGGTTGGCGGTTCACAACGCAGAATCAATCAGGCCAAAGCTTATTTATGGATGGGACAGGTGGAGAAAGCGAAACAACTTTTTGCAAATCTGACCAAAAAAGCAGCACAGAATTTCTGCGTATATCTCAATAAACACGCCTGCACGCATCGTTAATTACCACTATTATCAGTCAAATAAGATTTGTTCAATTGGTTCTGGTGCCGTGGAATCAGCAATCAAACAGATTGGTCGTCGTATCAAAATTTCTGGCGCACAATGGAATGAGCAAAATGTCCCGCAAGTCTTGGCTCATCGAGTAGCTTACTTAAATGGAATGATTGGTGTCAATCTCAAAGCAGCAGCTTAAATTATCATCAGTATTTATACTTATCGCATAACTGTTATGCTCCCAAAGTTTTGCCTGTTCCATGCAGCAGACACTCGCAGCAGAGCCGAATTAGAAACCATGCTGGGCAAGGAGTTTGCTGGAGTGTTGAGCTCTGATGATTTTAGCGTCTATAACGGTGTGATTGTGGGAGCGCAGCAGAAATGTTTAGCCCATCTACGGCGACACTTTAAGAAAGTTCTGCAAATCGGCCACGGTAACAACACTATTGTGGCAGAAGCATTTTTGGCATTAATTGATGAGGCATTTCGACAGCATCGAACATGGCGGGAACACCCCCTTGAGATTGATTATCAGACTTGGGCGGGGGACTTTAAGACCCGGTTGGCGAAATTGTTAAATACTTGGGCTCGGTCATGTGGGTCATGCTGCGGGATTATTATTGCGCTCGTTGCGTGAGAAAGCAGATCAATGGTGGTACTTTTTAGACCATCCATCCATTCCTCCTGATAATAATTTGGCAGAACGTTCTCTGCGATTAGCCGTGACCAAACGTAAGGTATCTGGGGGTTCGAGGTCAATGTCTCGGTTTGAGGAAACTGCTGATTTGTTATCTGTGATTCAGACTTGTCGGTTTCAAGGTAAAAGCGCAATGGCTTTTTTCCGTGATGCTATATCTGCCCAATATGAGTAACTTTTTGATGCCTTCTCTTATTCCTCAATCACAGACCTGAATCCTTACGACAGTTTTGCCCCAAATTCAACGGATTTACCAGCTTTCCCTCTGATTATAGGGCGGATATGTGGTTGTTTTAAACTTACTATTCTGTCGGGAATACTATGTTCTTTCTTTTCATACATTGACAACTGTTGGCGGTAGACTTCTGTCACTACTAATAGCATTCTATAATCAGATTTGCTTAATAACTGTAGCTCACCCATTCTCTCTATACTTCCCAAATTTCTTTGTATGTATTGCAGTTGTTTTTTAATTGCTTTTCTTCTTTTTTACTCGTGGCTTTTTTTGTTTTGCTATGGCCAGGTATTCTTTTCTGGCTCTGTTTCGATAGGTTCTCGGCTTTTTTTTTCGGGTGATTTAGTTTGATTGTGTAGTATATCTATAATTTTTTCTGTCTGTTCTCTGGCTTGATTTAATAGTCCTAAGTCTGTCGGATATTTAAGATCTGCTGGCGCACAGGTTGCATCTAATATTAATTTTCCTTGATTTTTGGGTTCACTTCTTTCTGATGATTCTTTTTCTACTTCCTCTCCTTGCACTTGGGTATGGTTTTTGACCATTTTTTCGTTGATTTTATTGACTAGATTGACTCCTATTCTTTACCTAAAATGAACGAACATTGATGAATCAAATGGTGCAGCATTACTATAAGCTTCCATACCTATAAAGTATTGTAGGTATGGGTTTTCTTTTATTTGTTCTAGCGTTTCTTTGTCGCTAGTTTAAGAGTCTTTCTTTAATTATTAATGCACCCAATGCCATCCTAAATGATTTAGCGGGTGCTCCTGTAGATACTGTAAAATTTTGGGCATATTCAATTTCAAATTCTGACCACGGAATTATTTTTTCCATGATTACCCAACGATTATTCTCTGATAATTGTCCCTCGAAGGGTAGCTCAAAGTTGGACGGTGCTTTTGGGGTTGGGTCAAGTTTTCGGTACATGAACGAAAGTGATGCTGTGCATGGCTTTTGACTGATTTTACCTCATAGTCTTACACTTTATCCGCGCCGTTCGCGAGTCAACGTCTTTTCAGGTAAGGCTTTTAGGCTTATTCAGCAAGCCCTAATTAGTAATTTGGTTTGATCGTTCGGACTTCAGTCCTCTCTCATTTGATGCGGACTGAAGTCCTCACTACAAACCTTTATCAAACATCATGTAGAATATGTTGGCGAACTTCCTTAATTTTTCCTTTTTTTCTGAGGGCGTTGCCAACTTTGAGAGCCGCCCGTGCGATCGACCTTTTCGCCATTGGGAAACAACTTGCTCTCCAAATATTCGTAAGTTCCCTCAAAATCGCATTGCCCGTACAGGGGGCAATCGCGACAATAAACTGACTTAGTGTAACGTTCCAGATTTTCCCGATTAAAAAAATAAGCCTTGTGACTAAAAGTGCTCGCTACCCACTGCCAAGAAAGATTGTTGCTTGCCGGATCTCCATCTAGCAAATGTTGCAAAAACCAGCGAGCTCCAGCTTGCCAGCGCACGCGGCGCCAGTGTACCAAATAACTAGCCATCCACATTCAATCGTGGTTGGGAAGAAATCATGCTATACTGCCTGCATATTAGTATTAATGATTAGTAGTAATAGCCGAACACAGAGAATCTAGACAAAATCTAGAAAAGCTCTAGAAACCACAGAACCTTGACAAACCAATAGTTACAGCCATTCAAAAGGAGAAACCAGAATGAAAGCTCAAAGTAAAGCTCAGGTCGGTTGTGACGTAAAAGTTGCGATCGATAAGGGTAGTATTCGTCTGTCATTCCCTAAGCGTCATACACCCCTCTGGGAGTTGATGGACGGTAAATCACTGAAGGGTAAGCCAAAGTATCTCTACCTAGGTAAAGCAGGCTTCTCGGCTACTAATCCCGATGATTGTAGGCGTGCAGAACTGATAGCAGTACAAATGGAATCCGATTTAGACCATCCCGAATGGGATAAGCTGTTTGACCGCACGCTTGAGAAGTACGGCTTAGCAGGCTTATTAGGTGGTAAGTACGCCAAATTAGCTGATGTACTTCAGTTACCAGGCATACCCCAAGTTGAGCCTGAAATTACAGTAGGAACAATGTGGGAAGCGTACCTAGAATGGAAGGAGAAGAGAGTGGAACCCTCCACTTTCTTGAACTTTAAAGTGATTTACACTAACGCACTTAAGGGGCTGAAGTGGGACAAGCGAACGCACATAGAAACAGATAGAGGCATCATGAATGAATCTATTTGTTCGCCTACCTTAAAAAGCAAAGCGCAAAATCTTCCTATTGGGAAAGAAAACCAAATGAGAATATTGCTAGCACTAAACGAATGTTGTGACCTGGCAATAGAAAGGGGCGAAACGAAGATAAATCCTTTCAAGGGTCTATTGTGTGACTACAAGCCCGATGCGAGGGACAAATATAAACCCTCGGTTACAGCATCAGGGGATGTCCTTAGCTGGTGGAAAGTGCAAGATAGCGCTTTGCAAGACAAGCTAGATTCAGACAAACGTGCGTTTACGAAAGTAGAGCGAGACATCATTGTCAAGGCATTCTACGAGTCAGATAAGTCTGGTGCTCAGCAGATTGCTCCTTTAATTGAGTTTCTGTTTTTAACAGGTTGCCGCCCTGGCGAAGCTTTTGCTTTAAGGTGGGGCGACATAAAAACAGAAAGCGGAATTATATGGTTTAGCAAAGCGCTTGGACGCCGCACAAAGGAAGCGCAAGTTACCAAAAACAAGACAATAAGAATGTTTAAGCTTTACCCGCCTTTGATTGAATTACTGAATACCATAAAGCCTACAATCGTAGACCCAAGTGATTTAGTATTCAAACAGTCTAATGGCAAGGGATATTACACAGAACTGGTTCATGCACAATGGAATGGCAACACGTACAAAAACAGAAAGACTGGTGGAATAGTTGCTACCCCTGGTGTTGTCACCCGCCTTGTGGATGAAGGCAAAATTAGCCAGTATCTCGCCCCTTACCACACCCGTCACACGTACATTACCCTTACCGCTTGGGCAAATAAGGGTGATACATCAGCATTGATGCTACTCGCTCATAGTTGCGAGAATTCCGTAGAAGTGATAGTCGCACATTATTTGGGAATAGATGAATCTGCGACACTGAACTGGGTCTAACCCTTCTCTCACTTTACTACCCCCCCTTGTTAAGGGGGGTATTTTTTTGTCTATATTTACTTACATATATACCTATTAGTACTAATGATTAATACTAATGATTAATACTAATAGACAAACGACCTGGAACAAAAAACCCTCGCCACCACTACAAGGCAAGGGTCAAAAGTTAATATTAATGATTAATACTAATAAGTGAGTATGTATATTCCTACTCATATTGATTAAAAATTAGGCTAGCACACCCCTCATATTTACCCCAAAAGAGGTCAAAATTTGGCGATTCTAGACACTAAATAGAAAGACAAGGAGGGGGGGATTTACTCGCTATTTACCCTACATTATTTCGCTTTCTAACCTGTTTTAATTGCATCGTATAATTTTATACTTACTATATTTAGCATACCTGTACTTGTATATAAGTATACTGTATAATTTATATTTATTTGTATAACTTTAGAATCGTATGTTTTTTGTTTTACGCCAAAATATTCCTAAACCCTATAGGTTTCCACCACAAAAAGTCAGGGGGAACGCATCTTATTGAACACTGTTCATCAGTGGTGAGTATATTTTGAGATAAACTCACTATTCTTAGAAGCTATAGACACGCTTTGTAATGACTTTTGTAAGAAAATAGGACTGATTAATGGTGGTTTTTACCCTAGCTGCTCATTTTGAGACAATAAAACATTACAACCACTGTTTACAAGTTGCATAATAGTTAGTAATGAGTTAGGTCAAGAGAATTTAGTTGACTGAAGCAGCGAGAATTTTAGTCAAATAGTCATCATCCCACCCAGCTCGAAGTCGCTTATTTCTTGCTCGAGTTTTTGAGGTTTTTTCTTGATTCAAAAGGTTGAGTGAAATATGTCTAAGAATAGCAAAGTTTTGCGGGCCATTATCTTTCCTGATCCGACAATCATCTTCACGAAAAGCCACATCTAATACCCAATGTAAAGAATTTTCAACTCCCCAATGGCTGCGGACTGACTCACCAAATTTTTGAGCATTATTTGGCGAACTACTAATGTAATAACGAGTTTCAATCGTTGTTTTTCCCTTCACTATTCTCACGGATTCTATCATGCCTATACTATTAAGTTTCTCCCATTGATTGTCGGGGTCAATCAGTTCTTTGATGTCACTTAGCATCAAGTGATGTCGGATTTCTGAGCGACCGTGATTACTCTATTTCTTTGGCGAATAAGCTGTATGTGTAAATCCCAAAAATCCTTGTCTAATTGCTTGCTTGAACAACTCTTCTACTCTGGCATACAGGGATGGTTGGTTCTTTTTTAAGGTGATCATATAATCTCCTCCTTGTTCGACAATTGACTTCACAATTGACCTCTGGCAGCCCATTGCATCAATGGTGACAATGCTTCCATTTAATTCTAATACTTTAAGTAAAGCCGGAATAGCTGTGATTTCATTGGATTTTTTATCGACCTTAACTTGTCCTAAAACTAATCTTTGACTGGTGGCCCAAGCACTGACCATATGAATTGCTTTTTTATCTTCTCCTCGATCGTAAGAATGGCGAAGAGTTTTGCCATCAACTGCGATTACTTATCCTGGATTTAAGCAGCTAATAGATTGAATCCAACTCAAAAAACATTTCTGAAATTGTTCCGGGTTTAGGCGAGAAAATACTCGCGCAATTGTGTCATGTGAAGGTATGCCATTTGGTAATTCTAAAATAGTTTTTAACCATTCGTATTTAGCTCGACCGTAACTTTCGATATCTACCATGTATCAGCACCGCAAATCACAGCACAGATTGAGATGGTGATAATATCAATTAATTGATGATGTCTCGTCCGCTCAATTCTTGGATCTTCTAAGTCTAAAAAATGGTCGGCGATGGTGATTTTAGGTTTGAGTTTCATACAGGTAAACCCTAATTAAATGTTTTGTAGTTACTCAATAATTTTTCTCCAATATACCATATTCTGTTAACATAAAATTTAGATGCGTTCGCCCTGCACAAAAAGTAGAGTAAAATAACGGATAAGGATACGCTATTTTAACTTGTACTAAATTTTGGAAACCTATAGGGTTTAGCTTTGTACTATATTGTACTATAGAACCCATTTGACATCTTTTACGGTCTTGTGGTAGCGTGACCGTAAAAGCATTATCCAGTAGCAGCCATGCCTTATTGTAGCAGTTTAACGGATTCAGAATGGGAAATAATTGAACCCATAC